>JBIKMD010000150.1:0-7500 GCA_044359465.1 Myxococcota bacterium | reverse complement strand
CGAAGACGCAGATGGCGTGATCAACAGCTTCGACCTGGACTCTGACAACGATGGCATTCCTGACCTGCGAGAGGCGATGGGTGTGGCGGCGTGGCCAATCTCCGACGTGGATGGTGATGGCCGCATCGACGCATTTAGTGACCCAAACCTGGACGGGCTCGATGATCGTTTGCCGCTCACAGGGATTGCCATTGCGGACTCGGATGGGCGCGGCGTTGCCGACGCCTATGAAGACGACAGTGACTCGGACGAAATCTTCGACGTCGTCGAAGCAGGCGGCAAAGACTTCGCCTGCAGCGGACGCGTGGCGGGTGTGCTTGTCGCCGGCTGGGACAGCAACGGCAATGGTCTACTCGACGCGCTCGAACCGGCACTCGGTGGAACACCGCTTCCAGTTCCAAACTCCGACGGCGCCATGGGCGCTTCTGGCGACGTGCTGCCCGATTACATGGATCCGGATTCCAATGGCGACGCAAACAACGACGAAAACGAGCGCACCATTCAATACTGCGCCGTGCTCATTGATACGGACGCAGACGGTATCCCGAACTACCGAGATCTCGTTGACGACATCAGCGACCCCAAAGGCGACCAGGATCAAGACGGTCTGACGAATGCGCTCGAGACCGCAACGGGAACCAATCCTGCATCTAACGATACCGACGGCGACACCTTGGCAGACGGCGATGAAGACGCAAACAAGAATGGTCAGGTGGACGAAGGCGAAACTGATCCGCGCGTGTTCGACGAAATCACTCTCGCCGTAACCACTGGCGAAGGGAGTGAAGCCGGTTTTGAAGCAGATGCCGGCACCATTGGTGTAAACGGCGCTGTGCGGCGCGGCGGATGCAACGACGTACCCAGCAATCTTGGCGCTGTGTGTGCGGCGCTACTGACCATGGCGCTGCTCGTGTATCGCCGTCGCAATTGGTGAGCGCGTTATTCTGGCAATTGTTCGAGCAATGCCAAAGCTGCTTCAAACACGCGCTGCAAACACTCGCTCTGCGTACGAACGGCTTCTGCAAGCACACGCTGCGTGAGAATGTGATCCTCTGAGCCTGCAAGCGCCTTCAGCCACAACGCCTTTGCCCGTGGCAGCACTTCTGTTTCGAATTGGGCGAGGCGTTTTCGTTCAGCGTCGAGCGTGACGCGCTGCGCACGGACGGCCTCCTTGCCTTGGTCGAGCGTCTTTTGCTGCTGCAGCTTGAGCCGAGTCGCGATGGCCGCCGCTGCTTGTTCTTGCGCCTGGCCGCGATCGAAGAACGAGAGTGGAATACTGAGGCCCACGGTAAAAGTGTTTTGCTGGTTGCCACCAGTCTGCAATCGGTCGTGCAGGTAGCCAAAGCTCAACGTCGGATCTGGGATAATCCCGGCGCCATAGAGTGACTTGGCTGCGTCTGCCGCCCGGCGCTCGGCTTCAATCACGCGCACCTCCCACCTGCGCTCGGTGCCGTCGTCGCCACCCGGAACGCTCGTGAGCCACCGCTCCAAAAAAGCACGCGCATCGGCGGTGCTGATGAAAGGTTGGCATTTGAGACCGACGATGGTCGAACAAGCGCCAAGTGCGCGCGTGAGCTCTGCGTCATAAGCAAGCGATTGGTCGCGCATGGCAAAGATCGCCAGCATCGCCTTGTCGTCACCTTTGGCCTCAGCGGGCACAGTCACGCTCTCACGAACGATTTGAATAATCGCCGCTTGCACCAGGGTTCGGCCGAGCTTGATCGCCTCTTTGCGGAGCACATCAGCAACGTGTGCCTTACGAGCCTTCAGCAACCAGCCTTGGTGCTCCTGACGATGGCCACGTTTGTTGAGCTCGATCTTGTAGTCGAGTGTCGCGCCGTAGGTCATGACCTGGTCTCCGGCTCGCAAACCGGCAGGCGTGGTTTCACCGACAGGAATCTGCCCCACCCTCAGGTGCAAGTTCGGATTGGGGTAGACGCGGCTATGCGCCAGCTCCCCTTCCTGCACATCCGCGAGCAACTGCGCGTCCATCACGACAGTGGATTGCTCGCTGAGAAATTTCGCCAGCCGCACGAGACTGTCGTCCGGACGGGGCTGCCAAACCAGGTCTGCCGAGGCGCAAAGCATCAAAACTACGAACATGCGCCGGCGTGTACTACACTCGCGCGATGATCCGATACCTGCCGCTACTCGTCGCCCTCTTTCTTCCGCTCGCAGCCGAGTCCGCCAAGAAACCCGTCGGCATTAAAGACTCGCGTTTTTTCAAAGTAGATCTCGACCAGAACAAGATCCTCAAATCTGCTGACCAGGTTCCAAACGCGCTCAATCTGGATCTTACGAGCATCTCCACGGATCAGCCGCAGTATTGGCCAAACGAAAAAGTGTTTCTCAAAACCATTGTACTTGGCCAGCCAAACGCAAAGTTCGTGGCCAAGCTCGCCAAGAAAGACGCCGCCAGTAAAGACATTCCTGGTGTGCTCGACGCACAAGGCGTTGCCGTTCTCGAAATCATGAACGGCGAAAAACAAAAGCTCGAGCTCGGTGAGTACCGCATCGACGTGAAAACGGAAGATGGCAAACACTCGGGCTCTTCTACGTTTAGCATCGTCGAAGGCACGCTCGGCGCCGTGTCGTTTGCGCACGAGTTCAAAAAGGTCACGAACGCGGCCGATCTCGAGACGGCCAAAGGCGCGTGGTTCCTAGGAAACGCTGCTGGCGCAGGAAAACGCTGGGGCAGCGGGCTCAACTTCAAGAACGAGCTGCGCATCGACAACAAGCCGTACACAGGCGAAGCAGACATTCACAGCCGCTGCATGCTGCCTGGTTGCAACGGCACTTACGCCGGTAAATCTCTAGTGCACTTCAAGGTCGAGAACGGCCAGATCGCCGGTACCCTCGATGTGGGTGGTCACTCAGGCCCCTTCCAGATTGAAGTCATCACGCCCAAAGGCAGCTTACGTCACCAGTTCGAAGGCTCGAGTCACGTCGAGCGAGACATGCTGCCCGTCTCGGGCGGTGTGTCTTATCTGCACCGTGCCGGCCTCGCGCCGTACGACAAGACTGAGCAAGTGCCAGGACGCCAAATCTTCGTCGAGAGCAACAAGGGCGGCAGCGACGCGTTCGAGATCGCACGCATCATTGCAGACAAAGGCACGCTCACCGTCAAAACCACCAAGAAGCTGAAAGGCGTCGCGGTGAGCGCGAGCAGACCGAACAAAAACGGCAGCTTCGATCCTCCCGTCCTGCAGAGCAAGGGCGACTTAGAAGCGGGCGCGACCTTCACTGTCGATATTGCACCGCCCTATACGTTCGTCTCGGTGGGCGGTTTTGACGCTGGCAAACTCGTCGAGGGCTTTGCACTCGGATTTGCGCCGACGGCGATCAAAGTGTCCGTCGATGCACCGGCGAGCGGTGGACCCAAGTCGCAAGTTACAGTGAAAGTGAACGTGACGGATTTGGCAGGCAAAGGGCTCCGCGTGTCCGGCATTCTCGAAGCCTATGACAATCGGGTTGCGTCGAAGAATGCAGTGGGTCCACTCGCTTCGGCCATTGGCGACTCTATCCGCAACGCATCGAACACCATCTCGTACTGGCGCGACAACACGGGCTACGAACGAGAGATGAGCGACGCAAACATGGACGAAGAGGCCAAAGAGGTCTCGGCTCCAGCCAAAGTGATGGCCGCGCCCACTGCCCCTGTCGGCAAAGGCAGCGGCGCAGGCTACGCAAGCGGAGGCGCCATGAAAAAAATGTCCTCCGTGCGGTCTATGGCCTCGCCAGGCCCACGCGTGAGCCGAGTTGGCGGCGGAGGCGAAGCCGAAGAAGACGATGCGCCAGAGGAAGCCATTCGTGAAGGCGAGAAGAAAGTCGTACTGGTCAAGCTCATCACCACCGATGACGCCGGAAACGGCAGCGCCGAAGTCACCCTTCCGCCGCAGCTAGGCCGCGTGACCTTTCGTTTCGTCGCGATCGCTGGTTTGGATCATGGCTCGGCGCAGCGCGATCTAGATTCGTCACGCGAAGCTTCAGCAGACTTGCGCCTGCCGCGTACATTCGTCCCTGGCAGCAAGCTCTCGGTCCCGGTGACTATTACCAACTCGACCAAAGGCAACATCACCGTCACAGCAAGCGGCGTAGGCATTGAACCCGCGGTGACGAAGTCCTTCGCGCCGGGCAATCACGAAATGACGGTGGCCTGGGCGCCGACGAAGAACGGCAAGGTGATCGTCGATGTGAAAAACGACCAGAAAAAAACGGTGGACCGCCGCGAGCTCGAGGTGACGTCACTGCAAGAGCAACCGGTGACTTTTTCGCGCCTCGAGTTCTTGGGCACCGCAGCGGTGGGCGTAGACAAAGACGAAACCGTCACTGTGTACAAAGGTTCCGGCGAGTTACTGCGCGGCATCGTCATGAACATGTTCACCACCATGGAATCGTGGTTCGGACATGCCGAAGCTTTGAGCGCTAAAGCCGCGGCCCAATCCGTCATCGTGGCGGCGATTTCACGTGGGTTGCTGCAGGACGATGGCATCGGTCAAAACGTGATGGCGGGTCTCGACAAGACCACGCGCGATTTGGAGCAAGCCTTCTTCGATCCGCCGAGTGGCCTCGTGCGCCCTTACCCCGGCTTGCCGCCGAATGAGCTTTGGAGCGGCTGGGTCTCGAAGAACCTGCACGCGGCTGTGCACGCGCTCTCGCAAGCGAAGTCGACGGACGCACGTGTCACGCAAGCGCTCGCCTCCACCAGCCGAATGGCTGCGGCGATTGATGCCACGCTGAAAAAGAAGGGACTAAAGACCGACGAACAGTTTGGCTACGACGCGCAAGGCAACGACGTGATTCCCGTCGAGATCGACGGCAAAGTCGTCTATCGCGTGGTCACCGACGACGCCGTGAGCAAGTGGGCGGTGCAGAAGCTGCTTCCCAAACTTCCGTCCCCTGCCGCAAACGGCGCGCTGGAGTTCTCCAAGCTCTATGATGTGTTTCGCTTCCTGCGTGCGTTCGAGCGTGTGGGCGCGTTGCAATACATGACCGACGTTGCCAAAGGCCTCTACAAGAGCGGCGATATGCAGGCGTTCGTGCCGCTCTATCGCACCATCACGCGCGGCATGATTCTCGCGCAAGAACCCGGCATGCTGCAGGGTCCAGCGCTGCTCGGCGGCGTCTATTCCACACCCATGGCAATGGTGCGTTTTCTCGAGCTGCAATTGTTGCTCGCGGAGAAGGTGGCCACAGACAACGCAAAGCTCGACGGTAAGACACTGACGTACGGAGAGAACCGCACGGGCGGTGGCAAGCTCGAAGGCCCAAGTGGCGCAATCGCCCGCATCGATCGCCGCGGGTCCGTACGCTTCGACGCCAAGACTGAACCCTATGCGAAGATCTCATCGAGCGTCAGTGAAACGAATGTGGGAGGCCAACTCGGCTTCACGGTGGAGCTCGACGCTTCGCGCGATCCACTCGAGTACTACGCGCTAGTCGCTGTGCCCTCCACGACGTCGGTCAAACAAACGATGGACATTTTGTCCGACTACCGCGGGCAACTCATCTACGGCCAACAAGGCATGGGAAGCGTGCAGATGCAGGTCATCGCGGTTCCGTTTCGCGGCTCACGCAAGCTCGAATTGCTGCTCGAAGGGGCGTTCTCAGGTACCTCGCCGTCCATGGTCATCGTGCGCCACATTGAGAATCCCGCGCTCGTCTCCACGATCATGGGCCCCGCCGTCAGCGTGAAGTAGTTTCTGCGCGTGGCAACCACATCCGGAAGATCCCGGCTCCTGAATTTTTAGTTTTCAGCGAAAAGTGCGGCCTGGGTTAACGCGCCCCATGACTGATTCGACACCAGGTGCATGAGACCCACCGCCGCTCCGAAGAAAGTTTTGCTCGTCGAAGACGATCACCTGGTTGCTCGCGGACTGACGCGTTTGCTCTCCAAAATCGGTTTTGAGACAGTCGCCCACGCCAGCTCCGCCTCAGAGGCGGTGCCACTTGCCAAATCCATGCTCCCGGATGTGGCGATGGTCGACATCAACCTGCAGGGCGACGGCGATGGCATTGACGCAGCCGGCGCGCTTGCTCAGGGGTCTCCGGTACCCGTGGTCTTCATGTCGGGTCTTGTAGACAATTCGGTGATTGCCCGCGCTGTTTCTGCCGGAGGCTACGGTCTGCTGAGCAAACCCTGCCGCATGGAGGACATCCAAGCAGCCTTGCTCGTTGCCATGGAACGCCACCGCCACGAGATTGCACTACGCGAGCGCGAGGCTGTGCTCACGCGTGACTCACTAGAAGACGCGCTCACGGGCCTGTGTAACCGCCGTGGGTTCATGGAGCGTGCCGGTCAGCTGATGAGCCTCGCGCGCCGCCAATCGCGGCCGGTCACACTGTTCTCGATCGACCTTGATGGACTCAAAACCGTCAATGACACCCTAGGACACGAAACTGGAGACCGCATGATTGCGGCAGCAGGCCGCGTGTTCAAAGAGACCTTTCGTACGGCAGATGTAGTGAGCCGACTCGGCGGCGACGAATTCACGATTCTAACGATTGATGCGCAGCCCACGTCGATCCTGCGTCGCCTGAAGGAGCGCATCAATCAGTTCAACGACAGCGCAGAAGCCAGCTTCACCCTAGCGATGAGCATTGGCTTCGTCGTGTCGTCTGACCAGAACGAAGACTTGATGAGTGTGCTCGCTCGGAGCGATCTGGCGATGTACGCCGAAAAGCAGCGGCGAAAAGCAGCGCCACTGCACGGCCCGCAACTGCACAGTGTGGCGCAAGAGAGCGAGCAACAGGCCGCAGTCCTTGGCGCCGCCACCGAGAGCAACCGAAAAGATCATCCCCGCGCTGCCTCAACTGGTCGCCTTGCAAATCCGTGAGCACACGGTTTTGCGAGGCCCAGTGAGCAGCCCCAAACAACCCTCGCACTGACTCCTACGGTGCGTCACACTTCTCTGCGATGATGACGCTCGCACTCGCACCGCCCGGCATTGCCCTGCTCATCACACTCGGGGCGTTGCTGCATAGGCCCGCCGCCGAGCCGCTGATTGCACTCGCCTATCTAGGTGGAACTGTCGGCCCTTTTTTGGCCGCGCTTCGCTTCGACCGCGGCGATCAAATGCGCCTGGCCTGGGGCTCGCTCGCCGTCGCCAACTGCATCGCAGCCATCGGCATCGCCCTCATTTCTGGACCCTTTCATACGCCTGACCCTCAACCGTCCCCGGCTGCATGGCTAGAAAACGTGCGCCTAGCGATGGATCTGGTTCTCAACGCGCTCACCGTTTTTGCACTTGCGCTGTTTTCACGCGTTTGGCGAAGCCTGGGACTACAGCCGCCATGGTACCGCCAGGCCACTGCGCTTGCTTTCGCTCTAGGCTGCCTCGTCGTTGGACCATCGCTCATTCACGCGCTCGAGGCCATGATTTCAGGCCCCGCACGCCCGTGGTCCATGTTGATCTCTCCCACAGCTGACCTTTTGGCGATCACCCTGATGGGTCCACTCGCAGCAAGCGCTGTCGCCATGCGAGGCGGCGCGCTCATGTG
>JBIKMD010000724.1:0-3672 GCA_044359465.1 Myxococcota bacterium | reverse complement strand
AGGTCCGTCCAGCACGCAACGTCATTTGGCTGCAACGCAAGCGCTTTGAGGTACGCCGCTACAGCGTCCTCGTGGTTGTTCTGACGCGCATGACAGAGGCCGAGCGTGAGCCATGCGGCGAAGGTTTTGGGATCAGCCGTGGCCGCAAGCGCAGCAGAAGTCTCGGCGTTCTCGAAGTCGCCTTCCGTGTAATAGTGCGCTGCGAGCTTTGCCAGACGCGGCGCATCGCTTGGGTGCAGCTTATTTTTGGTTTGCACTCAGCGTCTCTTTGGTTTGCGACATTTTCTTCATCACGTTGGAAAGCGTTTCCAGCAACTTGGCGCGGCGATCCATCAAGATCTGCAAACGCGTCTGTTGCATTTCGTTCATGTCAGAGAGCGCCATCATCTCATCGTCCACTTTTTGCAGCGCGAGCGCAAAGTCTTCTGTTGTGCCGGTCTTCGCACCAGGCTCTCCCTCGAGCGCTTGGCCACCGCCGAGCATACGATTTCCGCGTGAGGCCGCGTCGCGTGCATCAGTGACTGCGCGCTCCGCATCAGCTCGGGCATCGGCCGCCTCTTTTTCGGCTTTTTTGGCGTCGCCGTGGGCACTTGCGATCTCTGCAGCGCTCGCAGGTGCTTCATCTTCCTCGTTAGGCTCGCCAGCAGGTGGCGTCGCCGGCGGAGCGGGCGCGGCAGGCGCGGCTGTCGTCAAGCCAGCTCGAAACTCATCCGGATCAGTCATTCCGAAGTCGTCCCACGCGTCACCATCAGCCTCTGCGTCGGCAAAGGCCATAATGGCCGCAGCCGCCTTGCTGTTGGGTGCGGCTTTGTTCACCTCGTCAAACAGCCGCTTCAATAACTCCTCTCCCTCCCTGTCAGATAATGAGTCGTCGAAGTCATCACCGGCAAAGAACTCTTCGAAGCTTTCTTTGCGACTGTCGTCGCCTACTTCCTCGTGAATTTGTCGCAAGAGGTTCTGGATCGTCGCATTGCTCTTGAAAGGCTCCTCGGTGGTCAACCAAGTCCACATCTCTGACGCGAGATCCCAGCACTTCATGTTGTCGCCAGCCGTCGACTTATAGCTCCCGTACTCTGCATCCGTGGCTGGCGCAGCGTGATTCCCCAAACCAGCCGCCGGATCGCCGCCCACACTTGCCGCGAGCGATTGGAAACTAGGCGTCGCGATGAGCGTGTTGGTTCCGGTTGCTGCGAGTCTCGCCATCATGATGGCCGCCTCACTATTGGGCGCTACCGACTGAATCTTGTCGAACAAAGCCTTGAAGCGAGCCGCGCGGTCACTTGCTTTGATGCCATCCGGAAAGCGAGAGCCCTCCACATTCATGTAGGGCATTGACGTGAGCTTCTCTAGCCAATCCGCACTGCCGCCTACCATGCCTTCCAGTTGGCTCTTGAGCGGCTCCGTATTCAATAGAGCAAAGAGCGCTTCGGCGACTTGATCACGACCCGTCGCACCAATCTCCCCGTAGCGCTCAGGTGTACATGGCGGCACCACGGGTTTGGCATCAGAGCCCTCACCACCAGCCGGATTTGCTGTGTCGTTCGGGATCGTTTCAGCGAAGATCGTCGCCACTTTGTCGGTGTTATCTTGACCCGCAACGAGCCTCAGCTCCTTTTCCAAGAACGCGCTGAACCCGAGAACGACTCGCTTCCCGGTGGTCATTCCAAGCGCCGTGCTCCCGTTGTCTTTGCAGAACACCCAATATTTGTAGAGATAAGCCGCGTCGACTTCGGACATGCCGAATTTTTCGGCCATTTTTTGGACCATTTCGACGTCTTCCGCGGGAATGTCCTCCGGCATCCCTGGACCAGCAGGCCCCGAAACAGGACCGCTCGGTCCGAAGATTAAACTATCGGGAAGGTCTGGCATGGGCTGCTGCAGCGCAGCGTCGCCCTCGGGGGTCCAAGTGACTTGGCGCCAAGCTTTGTAGGCGCCGAACTCAGTGTCCTTCGCAATCGCGCCCTGCGCGACCAGGTAGTCAAACTCCTCTTTCAACGCTTTGTCGATCTGACCTTGCTCCTCCTTCATGTGCGTCATTTTCTCGCGGAGAGCTTTCTTCTGCGCGTTCGACGCCTGCATGTCCTTCATTTGATCGCGCAGCATGTCGGTCTCGGTCTTTGCCGACTGCATCATGATGAAATAGATACACGCTTCTATATCTGCCGTATCAATATTGAGACCGCCGAGCCCTGACCCGCCAAAGGCGCCCGAACCAACAGTCGCACGGCCAACCGACGAGCCGCCGGAAGAGGAAGAACCGCCTGAGCCCAAACTTCCGGAGGATGGGTGGATCTTCGTGTACGACACATCAGGCATCACGGCAGCAACGAGCTCGTAGTGTTTGTGTGCTTGGAGCGCCTCGAGACCTGAACCGGACGTTTGGGCGTGTGCCGCGAGCTTTAGGCCTTCATTGAACGCTTGCAGTTCCTCGGGATTCGCCGAAACCGCTTGCAGCCGGGCCACGAGCGATAACCATTTTTCAGTGGTAGGCATCAGCGCCTTTTCGAGTGCGACGACTTCCGCATTCGGAATCTCAATGTCCGTATCTTTGCCCATGCGCTTGCTCGCGCCGACTTCGATCGCCTTCATCAGCTGCTTTGTCGCTGCGGCGATTTGCGGCGCCGCAAGCTGAAGTTGTTTGGCAACGGCTGCCGGCGCATTTGGCGGCAGAGGCTGCTGGTTCATCTTGGTGAAAAAGTTGTCTGTGAGCGCCTGCATTTTGCGAAACTGCGCCGCAATGGCCTTCCCCCGCAGCCCGGCTTCATCCATGCCGCGAGAGCGTGTGGTGAGCGCTACGGATTCCGTGAGCGGTTGCTCGCTGCTCGCGTGTGGCTCGTTCTGCAGCGCCTCGGGCGATAGCTGCGTCGTGATCGCCATGAACGTTCTCAGGCCGGCCTCACTCAATGCCTCAGGAACAGCGGCCATTGCCTTGAGCTCTGGATGGTCGAAGGCCTCGCCAATCGGCTGCCCCGTAGGTTTTCCAAGCAACGGCTTGCAGGTTTGAAACGCTTCGAGCGCCGCGGTGCCTTTGACCTCTTTGGCAGGCTCGAGGTTCGCGCCGCTAGCGAGCACGCCAAGCAACGCGGCGCCATCCGATTTAATGAGCAGGTCCTTGAACGCAGCCGCGTCGAGCACGAGCGGCGTGCCGCCACTGAGCGCACCCTCGCCCACGACTTGTTTGCCGTCTTTGGCGACGGGTTTTCCTTCAATTTGTGCATCGCGTTTAGCGTCAGCTCGGTTTTGACCAAGCTTGGCTTCACCTTTGACACCTGTTTGTTTGCTTGCGACTTCGGCTGCGCCTTCTTGCTGCGGTGGCAACCCACCGTCTGGCACAGGCTGCGAAACTTTCGGTCCGAGTGTGACTGCCATACGTGACTCCTGATCGTGGAAGGCTGCGGTGCGGCTCAGGTCTGGTTCTTGATGATCCCGGCGAGCGAATCGCTGATTTTCTTCTGCAAGTTACTCAGCGTTTCGAACGCCTTCGCACGGCGATCCATGTAGAGCTGCATGCGTGTTTGATCGAGCTCGCTTTGGCTGCCCATCGAATCAATGTCATCCGTCAGTTTGTCGATCTGCGACTGCATACGATTGCCATTGCCTTGTGGCGCAGCGCCGTAGGGATCGCTCGCTTTGCTCAAGTTGGCCGGCTTTGGAATGCCCATTTCGCCGAGC
>JBIKMD010000680.1:0-3823 GCA_044359465.1 Myxococcota bacterium | reverse complement strand
AAGAAGGTGGCGTAGGAGCTTTGATCTTTTCCATCGGCCACGTTCTGAGAAAACGTTCGGAATAGTCCCGGCCCGGTCAAATGCAAGCCGCCGTCTTTTGACGCCGGTGGATCAAATTCACAGCGCCAATCAGCGGGAAGCGGCGAAGGAGGAGAGAGGGTTGGCGGGAACGTCTGCCAGTCACCCGTCTCTTCGTTCAAAACGGGATCCTTCGCATCGACTTGGCAGTAAGCCAGGTAGTCTGTGAGCGAGAGGTCCTGCGGCACCAAGTTGTCTTTTTTGAGTTGATCGAGCTGCGCCTGCGCCGTCTCGTTCATCTTCTTCATGTCGTCTTCGAGCGCGCGTTTCATTTCACGCTTGGCGTTCTTGATCTGCAGATTGTGCTGCATGGTCTTCATCATGTCTTTGAGATCACCCTCGGCATCTTTGGCGAGGAGCCCCATCATGATGATGATCATGCTGCTCACATCCATGTTCTCACCGAACATGCGCATGGCGCTCGAGACCACGGGGGAGAGTTGATCGAAGAGCTGCACGACGGCGTCGTCCGCCTCTGCTGGCGGTGCAGCAGGTGGCGCGGAGCCTGCGGCTTTGGAGCCTGCTTTCTCACCAGACGAACCCACTTTGTCACCCGGGGACGCTTTACCGAACGGATGCGTCTTAGACGGGCCCGCGTCTTTGGTCTTGCCAGTCAAATGGGCGACGAGTGCGACGATGTGCGGGGCCGCTTGTTTCATGAGCGTCTGCGCTTTGGGCGAAGCGAAGAATTGGTATTCCGGCGTTGATTGCAGTTGGTCGCTCGTCATGATGCCATCGAGCTTGCTGGCAAATTTCACGTCATTGATCTGGCGCAAGGCGCGCTGCGCCTGTGGAGGCAAATCGGCCAACGGTGTTTCATCGAGCAGTTGTGTGATCTGCGTCTCCACCTCTACAGCGGTGAAGGTGCTCACTAAGGACAGGAGCGTCGGATGCTCGAACGCCTGAGCGGTAGGACCAGTCGGCTTCTCATTTAAGTGCTGCGCTTTGAGCTCTTGGAACACTGCCAAGATCTCCTGCTTCACTTGCGGCACGTGCAGATTGTCTTTGAGCTGTGGTGCGCCAATCGACGCAAGATTCACCGTGTTCACTGCCGAGCTCTCACCAAGCTTCTCGAAGCTTTTGGCAAACATGCCTTCGGCGTTCTGCAGCGCTTGTGCGCCGGTGATGCCCGTTGGTCCCGCTTTGGCCGGGCCTTGGGTCGTCGGCAACGCGTTTATCTGTGGGCCTTTTGGTCCGCGAACATCTATGCTCATTGGCGAGTCTCCCCCGTGTACCTAGTCTTCGCACTTGGCCAAACCAAAGGCTCAGCAACGCACGACGTCCTTGCGACGCCAAGCCAGCCTGACGGCATTGACAAGCTGCGCCCCTAGCCTAGCGCTAAGTGGTCCAGATTTCTCTATTTTCCCCCGCGACGCCAGAGCCCAGGCTGGCAAAACGAAGATTGAGCCCGGCAGGCAAAAGTGGAAGACTGCGAAGAACATGGCTGACGACGATGATGAAGACGCATGGGCCTCGGAGCTCGACGGAAAACAACAGCCGAGTGTGGGCGTCAGCAAAGACGTCCTACGCAAAGCGCGCGCGCTAAATCCGTCCTTGGCTGCGCAAGGGTCGACCACTGAAATCTTCCAGCAGATGAAGAGCGCTAAAGGCAGCGCCGCGCCCTCGGCCAGTCAAGTAAAGACGACCATCGGAAGCGGCGTCATTCAGCGTGTAGATTTCGCCGCAGCGTTCTATCAATTACAGCAGAAATACAAAGAAGACCGCAAGAAAGTACAAGAAGAGATCTCCAAGCTACAAAAACAACTCGCCGAGTTTGGCCCGAAGACGCTCGAGAAGCTCGTCGATTTGGTGATCGAAGTGGACCCCAACCTAACGAGTCCGCAGACGCACGAGATCTTGAAGTCGGAAGCACCTTTCTTGAACGAAGTGGGCTTCGCCGTTCGCAAGGTGATCGACAAAAAGATGAAGAAGAAGTGAGTGCCGCCGTTTTCACTCACCCCCACTAACGCTGCGCCCCCGCCGCAATGGCTGCCGGGCTTCATTCGCTGGCCGCTCCGCTGGCTTTTATATCCGTTCTTGCGCTTTGACCTTGCGATTCAGGCGGCGGTGCGCGCGCTTGCCCCACGTCCGCTCTACCGGCTGGAAGGCCAGTGCGACGCTAGCGGTGCCTGCTGCAAGCACATCCTCGTTCCCACACCTCAGTGGCAACCACTGCGCGCCCTGGCGCTCATCTATCTCACGCAAGTGCATGGGTTCTATCGCAGCGGCCTAAGCGTGGAGGCGGGCGATGACACCAGCGTAGACATCTACAAGTGTCGCTATTTGAAAGACGACAACCGCTGCGCGCACTACACCCTGCGTCCGGCCGTCTGCCGGCAATGGCCAGAGGGCTCCGGCCGCGCCGTTCCCACCCTACTACCCGGCTGCGGCTACCGCGTGGTCCGCCGCGGCCTTCGTGTGCTCGAATGAGCCGTCCGGTTCTCGAAATCACACCCTGGGCTTGACGCTGACCCTGCTTTAACGGCTAGACGGGTGTTCAGTTCTCTGGAGGTGCGATGACCGCTGCTAAGAGCTATGGCGCTAGCGACATTACGATTTTGGAAGGTCTGGAGCCCGTCCGCAAACGGCCCGGCATGTACATCGGCGGCGTCGATTCACGCGGTTACCATCATTTATTGTGGGAGATCTTGGACAACTCCGTCGACGAGGCCATCAACGGCCACGCAGACGCGATTGAAGTCACGCTCCACAAAGGCCACACCACCGCCACCATCTCGGACAACGGCCGCGGCATCCCGGTCGACATTCATCCCAAATACAAAAAGAGCGCGCTCGAGATCATTCTGACGACGCTCCACGCCGGCGGAAAGTTCGAGAGCGGTAGCAAATCCAACTACCTGCATTCAGGTGGTTTGCACGGCGTCGGCTCATCCGTCGTGTGCGCCCTGTCTAGCGACATGACGGTCAACGTCAAACGCGAAGGCAAACATTGGGAGCAGCACTACAAGCGCGGCATTCCCCAAGCACCGGTGAAGTCCACGGGCCCAGCGCGCGGCACCGGTACGAGCACTACCTTCACGCCAGACACCGAAATCTTCGGCGCCAAACTGCGCTTCCACTCGGATGAAATTCGCGATCGGCTAAAGTCAAAAGCGTACCTGCACGGCGGCCTGAAGCTCGTCTTCATAGACGAAGAAGCCGGTACGCGTGAAGAGTTCGTTCACGCTGGCGGCATTGCAGAGTTCCTGACCCATTTGGTCACTCTGCGCGCAAAGAGCACCACGCATCCCAACGCGTTTGCCTTCAAAAAAGAAGAGAAACCGCGGCTCGAAGTGGCGCTCATTTGGACAGAGTCCACGGAAGAGTACATCAAGAGCTACGTCAACGGCATTCCTACGGCCGGCGGCGGCACGCATGAAAACGGCCTCAAATCAGGTATCGTCAAAGCGGTCCGCAACTACATTGAGACGCACGAGCTCACGCCGCGCGGGGTGACGCTGACCGCGGAAGATATTCGCGAAGGCCTCACCGCCATTGTTTCCTACTACGTCCTCGAGCCGCAGTTTCAGGGACAAACCAAAGACAAGCTGAACAACCCAGAAGCGGCAGCTGAAGTGGATGGTGTGATTCGTCCGGCGCTCGAAAAGTGGCTCAACGAAAATCAGAAGACCACTGAAGCGATTGTCGCCCGCATCATTCTGTCAGCACGCGCGCGGGAAGCCTCGCGTTCGGCAGCAGCGCAAGTGTCGCGCAAGACCGCCATTTCGCACCGGCTGAATTTGCC
>JBIKMD010000149.1:0-7523 GCA_044359465.1 Myxococcota bacterium | reverse complement strand
CTCTTGCAGGATCTCGTCACGCACTTGCGATGCTTCAATGTCGCCAATTTTGCGCTCTAGGCCAACAATGATGGCGCTGTTGATCGCTGTGAGCACCGTCGTGGCAATCGCGACACCATTGTAGACCCCGGCAGCAACCGCGGCTTGCGGACAATCGGTTGCCACACCTGCGACGCATTTGATGAAGTCCGTGTTCTTCTCAACGATGGAGAGCACGTTTTGTGCCGTCTCGTTGATCAAATTGAGCGAGTTGATGCCGTCTTGGAAACTGAGCTTGTCGTTCTCGCTGTCGAACTGTGCATTGGCGAAGGTGGTGATGCGGCCGCATTGTTCGGTGGTTTGCGCTTCGGCGTCCGCAATGTCCGCCATCAGGTTGGTGCGAGAGAGCTCGATGCCGGTGTAGTCGAGGCGGGCAAGCTCGAGCTGCGCAAACGCATCATGCAAGGCGCCGTTGCCCATGAGCCCACAGGGATCGCCGAGCAAACGCGTTTTTTCACTCATGAACGCGTACTTCGGAATGGCCGGGAAGACCTTCGTTTGACCCGCGTCTTGCACGGTGAAGGATCCGCAGATCTCCGCGAGTTGATCTTCGTAGCTGCTCGACAACGCCGCTAGCTCGCTTTGGAACGAGGCCGAGTCGACATCGAATGTACGCGTGTCGCTCAGTGCCGTTTGTTCTTTGCTACGTGCGACTTCTAGCTTGGTTTTGGCTGCACTGAGCACCTTCTCGAAGGCGTTGTCGTCCAGCGGATCGAGCGCGGGGAACGGGATGTAACCAAGCGGGAAGCCAAACTGCGTCGTTTGGTCCGTGATGTCTTGGTAAGCGTTGCGCATGTCGAGCAAGGCTACGCGGTAGGTGAGCGCGGCATCATCGATGAGCTTGATGATTTGCGCGCGTGCTGTGGTGCTCGACACGTCGACAATGCGGGACATCATGCGCGAAAGAATGACACTCTCGAGGTACGCCTGCGTGTAGGCGCGGCTCACCACGAGGCGGGCGAGATCAGGACGGTTGAAGCTCATGTAACGCTTCGCAATCTCGCTCCATGCACGTGACTTTTGACTCGACGCGCGGATCAAACGATCCAGGTAGGACGTTGCGGTCGCTTGCGTGATGAAGCCTTCTCCGCTGGGGAGTGTGCGAAGCGAGGTCCATACAAGGCCAGATTGTCCGTAAAAACGATCGAGCGCGAGCTGGTAGTACTGCGTCGCTTGGTAGAGCCGGTACATCTCGAAGCCAGCGCCGCCTGACAAATCGATGCCGTTAGGTTCGAGCTTCGAACCTTCGAACGAGGCGAGCTTTTGCCCTGCCAGGTCGAAGCGCGCGGTGAACGACGCCGTAAAGCCTTCATCGCCGAGCATGATGAGAAGCTCGGAGTTGAGTCGTTCGAAGCCATCATAAATGACTGGCGCAGGTAGGCCAAAGACGAAGACTTCCGAGTAAGAATAGTTACGAACGAGGAAGCTCTTGAGCGTCGCGCGCGCATCCTGCGTGAGCGAGCTGTAGTAGTTCGTGTAGATGTGCGCCGCGCAATCGACGCGTTTGGCGATCGTCTCAATGAGCGCCGGATCGTAACAATACGGAACCGATCCATCGATGGCGCAGGTGTCAGGCGCGAACCCAAGGCTCGTGCCGGAGCGATTGCGGAAGCGCGTCTTGTAGCGGAAGGCTTGCGCAATCGCTTCGTCGAGCGCGGGAAGCACGGCCTCCGTGACTTCAGCACCGTAGAAGGTTTTACCTAAGCGCAAGTCATTGCGATCCAGCGAGCAGAACACTTCGTTGGTCGCCGTGCATTTGAACACAGGGTCGATGCGAATGTTCGCGTAGTTGCTCGAGATCCACGTGGCGAGTGTTGCGCCGCAGGTGCGCGTGTTTTGGCAGGCTTGGCCCGCGACGCTTGCTTGTGTGGCATTCGCGCCGCGCAAGGTGAAGAAGCGCACGAGGCTTTGCGCGGGGCAGCCCACCTTTGTCGGGTTCGCTGAGCCGTTGTCACCAGGTCCGCCATCAAAGAGGCCGGTGTCCTCACAGAAATAGTGCACTTTTTCTGGGTGAGATGCGTCGATCACCGTGGGCGGGGTGACGGTTGGAATCACACCTTGCACGACGCCAATGCCTACGGCGCTAGCGTTGCTTGCGCTGAGCAGTGCGCCGCCAGCCAGCGTGTCTAGCAGATCGTCGGTGCAAGCGTCTTTTGGCAACACGGGAACCGGCCGGAAGTCTTGTGGCTTCGCGCCTTCGTAGTCCGCGGCGGTGAGCACCGTGCGTTGGCGGTTGAGCAACATGTACCCGTAGGCGCCGAAGCTGGTGGGATCCGTCGGATCGAGGAACGAGGGGAACTCTTCTTTGAAGAGCACAAACATCACGTCGCGATCGATGATAGCGCCGTCGATCAGTTTGATCTTGCGCTTGCGCGTGGCTCCGTCTGGAACTGGATTGGCTGCAGCTAGGCTCGCGTTGAGTGTATTCACGGTAGCGACGTCGCCAAAGGGGAGAATCTCGTCGCGGCATTCGTAGTAGTTGCGGCCGCCGCTCACAGCGTCGAAGGTGGTACCTTTCTCGAAGCCAGGGACGAGCCAAGGCGTACGCTGCAGGACGAACGTTCCTGGCGTGGCGCGGCTACAATTGGTGTCAGTCGCTTCCGTGCGGTAGCGGCCACCTACGTAAATGTCAGCTTCGAATTTATCGAGCATGGTCAAACACGCATCACCAATCTTGAGTGAGCAAGTGTTTGGGTCGTTCGAGAAATGCACGTCTACGCGGGGGCTACCGGCGTACTGCAGTGACGCCTCCGAGATGATCTTTCCCGCCCAGCTTTGATCGCTCGTGGCGGTGGGGTCTTTGTGCATGTTGAACGCGATCGGCAGCTCGGTGATGCCGCTTGGCACGGGGTTATCCGGCAAATAGTCGGAGTAGATCGAGAGCCCCACGCCGTTGTTGTACAAATAACAACCTACGTTCGGATTGGGTGAGGACGTGCTCGGACAACGTGCTTGCACTTCCGGCCAACGCCACGATCCTGTTTGTGTTGCTGTGAGCACCGCTTTGAACTCGTCAAGGCTGATGCGCGATTCACGATACGCGGCCCAGCGGCGAACGAGCGCGTTACCAACGACGCCGAGCTTCGCCTTGTTGCCCTTGTCGGCAAGCCACGCATCTAGTCCGTTGGTGCCGAAGTTCGAGAGAAAGTATGCCGTGCCGCTCCATTGGCCTTCTAGTGTCCCCACGTAGCTGAGCGAGATCGTTTTGTTGCCGAGCGTTGGATGCGTGACGGTGAGTGTTCCGTCCCAGCGCGCGAGCAGCGGATTCTCCGTGCTGGAGACCGTAAAGCTGCGTTCGCCGTTTGCTGGCACCTCAACGGTGATCGTTTGCGTTTTTGCGGGTGCTGCGTCTTGATCGGCGAGGCTCACCCACTGCAAGGCCGCCGTTTGAATGAGCACGGGGCCTGCGTCTTTGAACTCACGGTGCGAGGTCTTGGTTATCGTGAAGCGCTCGGCGATCTTGGAGGTGCTGACGATCTTGAAGGTCTGCGTCTGCTTGTCTTTGGTGAACTCATAAACCGTCGGCGTGAGCGTGTATCCGGCCAAGGCGGCGACGCCGGTGGATCCCGTGGCACCCACGGCGACCGGCAAGCAGAAGCCCGTGGTGCCATCTTGCGAGGCGCAATAGTGCGCTGATGGGCAACCCGTATTGGCACCCGTCACACAAGGAACGCGGCACGCTTTCTTGAAACACTTACGCGCGCTGCGGCAGTCGCTGTCTTGCGCGCAGTCCGAATAACATTGGCCACTCACGCAAGATTGAAAGTCAGGACACGCGCTGTCGCTAGTGCAGGTTTTAGCGTTCTCGCCAGTGGCTGTGGTGGCGCTTCCTTCTGCGCGCGCAGGTCCTTTGCTCACATCGCTTTCGAGCTGACACGAACCGTCAATGCACAGCGCATCGCCAATGCAGCCTTCGATCAGGCCCTCTTTTGAACACTCGAGCGTGCGGCCGTCCGCGGTGACGACACCTTCACGGCAGGGCGTGTAACAAATGGGATTCGCCGGGCGAATGAGCGTCTGCCCGGTGTCGGAAACGCAGCGCGTGCCATCACACAGCAGGCCTACCGCGCAGTCCGTTGCGTCTCCACAATTGCAGCCGCTGCCGCCCGGCTGACCCGGTTCGCACTTGGGCGTTTTGCAAACGCCATCACTGCACGTGAGTGACGCCGAGGCGCAGGTGGCGTTGGACAAACACTGGCAACCCGCCGTGCCTGCTTCGAGGCAGGGTTTGAAGTTGTACTTGGAGATGTCACCGCAGCTTGCGAGCAACACCAGGAGCAGGAGTCTCAGGTTTTTGATCATAGGAAATCCCGGCGGATCATCAGACCCAAATCGAAGCGGAAGAGGAACGAAGTCGACTCAGGAATGCGGAGAAGCGCTTGCTGCGCGTCGTACTCTGCGCGGCGGATGCGACCGCCGAGGGGTCCAAGAAAGGTCGTGATGGAAAGGTCCGTACGATCGCCAAAACGGTACACGGTGTGCAGGGTGTCGAAGCCGACGGACCAAAGTGCTTCGTACCAGGGATAGATGGGACCAAGCGCGCCGAACTTGGCACCGCCGCCTAGGCCCACCTGCATCCACGGACGAAAGATATAGTGCGCCGCTAGGTGAGCGCCCACGTGCGCGCGCTGCTCTGGCAAGCTGCCAACGCCCGTGTCGAGCGCGAGCGAGATGTGAATCGGATCCGTCGCGTACGCGAGCGACAACTGCAGTACGCCGCTGATGTTTTGCGATGGCGCGGAAAAGCCGGTGCTGAAACCGAGAGCCGCGCCTCCGTAGAGGTGGTGTTGTCGTTTGGGCGTTTTGTCTACGGTGCTCGAGATCACGCGTTCGAAACGATCGACGACTTCGTCAGCGTTGCGATCGACACGTTCGTCGACGCGCTTGTCCACCTGGATGACCACTTCTTTGGCCACCGACGATTGTACGAGCGCCTCGATCTTTTCTTTTCTGATGACACAGTTGGGAACAATCATCACTTCGGCGCCCCGCCAGGTGGCTTTGGTGGGAGGCGGCATCTCGCGCACTTGCTCTGGTTTCACGCCGAGCTCGTGCAAGCTGCTGGCAACACGCCGAGAACGCGATTGGGCACGCACACTTTGCGCGCTCTCTTGGCTTCCGAGAATGTCGGTCACGCGTTTGTTGAACTGCACTTCATCCCACTGACCTTGGACCTGCACGCAGCTTCCAAGGTGCTCTGGGCGAGACAGGCAGGCTGCGACGAACTCGAGAACGGGCACCCAGCTTTCTTTGAACACCGCGAGCTCAGCGTCGGTGGCGAAATCGGCCCCCTCGAGCCGAAAGCGCGCTGCCGAGCAGCCCTCGGCTGTCGAGCTAGGAACAGAAGTGGGCGCTTGTGCGAGCGCGATGCTAGGGAAAAACGCCAATAAGAATAGGTATTTCAAGTGCCGATTCCTCGGCGCGCGGCCTTAGGTAACGCGCTCCGAAAAGGCAATTAGCCCCCGAACATTTGCCGCCTTAGTGCCAGGGCAGTGCGTCAGCCGTGGCGCCGCGTGCGATAGTCTGGCAAGGACTGAACGTATGCGCACCCTCGGTATCGATCCCGGTTCGGTCAAAACGGGTTACGGCGTGGTCGAAGACAAACGAGGCGGCGGCTTCATTCACATCGACTGCGGCATTGTCTCGCCGGATGTGAAGTGGGCGTTCGCAGATCGCCTGCACGGCATTGGCGACGGGCTACGGCGTTTGATCAAAGAGTTTCGTCCAGAGGCCGTATCGATTGAAACGTTGTTCTTCGCCAAGAACGTTCAAAGTGCCATGAAGCTCGCGCACGCCCGCGGCGTTGCCATGATGGTCGCAGCCGAGGCCGGGCTTCCGGTTTTCGAGTACACAGCGGGTCAGATCAAGCAGGCGGTCGTGGGCCACGGCCGCGCAGAAAAGAACCAAGTGCAGCAAATGGTGCGGGTCATTCTTGGCCTGCCTGAGATCGCCCAGGAAGACGCGTCGGACGCGCTCGCGGCTGCGATTTGTCACGTTCAATTCCGCAACATGCCACAAGTGTTGCAACTCAAGGTTCGCAAATGATCGGAAGCCTTCGCGGAACAGTGCAGCGCAAGCTCGAGACTTCAGCCATTATCGACTGTGGTGGCGTGGGTTACCTCGTGACCATGAGCGCGCATACGCTCGCCAAGCTGATCCAGGGCGCAGAGGTATTCGTCGAGATCCACACCCACGTGCGCGAAGATCAAATCGCGCTCTTTGGTTTCATCGACGCGTTCGAAAAAGACGTGTTCCAGTTGCTGCTCGCTGTGAGCGGTGTGGGGCCAAAAATGGCGGTGAACGTGCTCTCTGGCATGCCGGCTGACGCATTCGTGCAAGCGATTGCGAGTGAGAACCTGGCGGTGCTCACCAAGATTCCGGGTGTAGGAAAGAAGACCGCAGAACGTTTGTTGCTCGAGCTGAAGTCGCAAGTGAAGTCGCTCGGCGCGGTGCCCTCATCTTCTACGCCGGCGTCGAGGGCGATCGGCGGCATGCATAGTGAGCTCGTGAGCGCGCTGATCAACTTGGGCTACAAACAGGTCATCGCCGAGCCGCTTGCTGAAAAGGTCGTGAAGGAACATCCACAAGCGTCGTTCGAAACGCTCGTGCGCGAAGCGCTGCAACGTCTCAGGTGAGGTCCTCGATCGTGGCAGGCCACACCGGCTCTGCGCTGTCGTCATCCGTGATCACGTTGTTGCGAAGGCTTGGATCGTCTTTGAGCTTCTCAGGCGTTGGCAGTGTGGTGTTCCGCTTGTCGAGCACTTTCTCTGGTTTGGTCACGTCGCCGCCCACGGTCTCATCCGGCACTTTGAACAGCTTCTTTTTGGGGCGCAAAATCGCTTTGAAGCTGTGTGATTCGACGTCGTACCAATGCTCGCCGTAAATATCGAGCACGCGAACCATGACCTTCCCTTCTGCGTCGACTTTCACATGGCTCGTGACGATGGCCGAGTGACCCACACCGTCATCACCATTGTGGAGCAAGACCACGTCGCCCGGACGCATGTTCTTTAGGTCTGTCGAGGTGGGCGCCTTGTACGGCACGTCTGCTTTGGGTTTTCCGTTGCCGGCAAAATGGGGCGACACCCAAATGACCTCCGTCCAAGGGTTGTCTTTGGCCATCAGGAACATGAGCCCATCTGGCTGCAAATAACGTTTGAACTCACTCATGGGCCAAGCGAAGCCCGCGGCGTACATGATGTCGCCCACGAGCACGTTGCACTTGAACCAATCGATCGTGAAGTTGAGCTTGAACTGATCGGGTCCGCCGCTGGCCCCTTCGTGCCCGGGATTCGGCGTACGCAAAGGCTCAGTATTGATGTAGTTGTCGCCAGTGTGGCTGAAGCGGCGCATCCGTGCGGCATTGACCACGACCATGTTGCCGTCTTTGTTCACGAGCCAATCGTCTACTGGTGATTCCAGTCGGCCCCATCCGTTGGCTGCCCAGGTGAGCGTTGGTGGTCTGAGCGCCAAACCCCAGCTCT
>JBIKMD010000148.1:0-7556 GCA_044359465.1 Myxococcota bacterium | reverse complement strand
CGTATCATGCGCGCCATGATTAAAATCGGAGACACGGTTCCAGATGCGACTTTGTATGAAACCACGGAGTTCGGCGAGGCTTGCCCGCTGAATCCCGCGCCAGTGAAAGTGGCCGACTCGCTCAAGGGCAAGAAGGTGGTGATCTTCGGGCTCCCAGGCGCGTTTACGCCAACCTGCTCGGCGAAACACGTTCCTGGGTACGTCGCCAGCCTCGACGCGCTGAAAAAAGCCGGCGTGAACGAAGTGTGGTGCGTTTCAGTCAACGACGGCTTCGTGATGGCGGCTTGGGGCCGCGACGAGAAAGCCATTGGCAAGATCCGATTCCTTGGCGATGGGTCCGGTGACTTTGCGAAAAAACTTGGGCTCGATGCCGACCTCAGTGGCTTTGGTATGGGCCTGCGCATGCAGCGTTTTTCGATGCTGGTGGACAACGGCGTGGTCAAGCAGCTCAACGTCGAACAAGGCGGTAAGTTCGAGGTTTCAAATGCCGAGACCATGTTGAAGCAGGTTGCCTGAAGACCTTGTCATCAAAACGTTGCTTTTGAACTTTTCTACAAAAGCACAGCAACTACGAGCAGATACCGGGGCGACGCCCGCATTTGCTCACCCACACCTACATTTTTTGCTTTACCGATTGCGACCGCTCAAGTAGGCGGCCGCCCCATGAAGCTCCACACAGTTGTGTTTGTATCGTGTGCTCTCATTGCCTGCGGTCGTACCACCAAGACCAATACCAATAACACGGGTCCTGCCGGAACCACTGGCACCACCGGCACCACTAGCCCAACAGGCTCGACGGGTCCGACCGGTACCACTGGCACGACCGGCCCGCGAGGCACGAGCGGCCCCACCGGCACCACGGGCCCAAGTGGTGGTGGTCCAGCCACCTTCACGGGTACGATTGCGCAACTTCGCCAATTGCCAACCGCGAAATCCGGTCTGAAAGTGGTCATCAACAAAGCTCAAATCGTGTCCGTTTCCGGCAACGGTGACGACGCTTACGTGGTTGACCCAGACGGCGGCTTCTTCAGCGGCATCCAAATCACGCGCTGCAAATCGACCGACTCGGTTTGTGAAAAGGCCCCGCGCAACCTGGGCGGCTTCGTGAAAGTGGAAGGCACCTTCCTCACCACCTCGAGCGCCACTGCCCATATGTCCATTGGGTCAGACAGCACACCGGCCAAGCTCACCACGCTGCCTGATGCCGTCGTTGCGCCAACACCGGACGAAGTCACCGTGGCCGACGTGGGCATCACCGAGACAGACAACGTGAACATTCGCGGAACCTACGTCACCTTGATCAACAACGGTGGCACGGCCGCCGAGCTGACCATCACGGACATCACCCCAGCCGATGACACCAACCCCAACTGGACGGGTGACGCGGCCAAATGCGGCGCGACCAATCTTGGCGCACTGCCTGCTGACGACAAGACCAACTGCTGCAGCAAAGGTCCAAAATACTTCAGCCTGATTGCCGAAGACGCCGATGGCGTGAAGGTTCGCATCTCGACGACCAACTACCGCGACATCGACTTCAACGGATGGCCATGCTTCCGCGACCAAGTGGATGGCGCCGTCAAAGTGGGCGACAAGTTCACCAAGCTCGGTGGCACTTTCGACTTCAATTACGACAGCAGCGCTGTCAGCCCAGCGACGAAAACCGACTACACCATCGTCCGCCAGTAACGCTCGCAGCACACGCACGGGGTTGCATGCACGCCGCCCTCACCCTTCAGCCCATCGGCTACATTCGCACCAGCTTCGCAAGTGACGGTGCGCCGCAAAAATTCCACGCGCTCCACCAGCCTCCCGAACACGATACCTCGCAGCGCAACATCCTCGAGCTCTTGCCAGACCCCCGCTTGCAGCAAGCGCTCGATGATTTAGAGGGATTTTCACGCATCTGGATCATTTGGTGGTTTCACAAAACCACGACATGGAAACCCAAAGTGTTGCCACCACGCGGCGTCAGCAAACGACGCGGGCTGTTTGCCACACGGTCGCCCAAACGCCCCAATCCACTCGCGCTCACGCCAGTGCAGCTCCTTGGTATTGAGGGCCGCAAGCTCATTCTCGGCCCCTTCGACGCCATTGACGGCACACCGGTGTTCGACATCAAGCCGTATATTCCGCTCATCGACTCGTTCCCAGATGCACGCGCAGGCTGGACGGAAGAGAATGAAGCGGCGCAGCGTTTGCCGCCGCCCTATTCGGTGCACTACTCGGCCTTAGCGTTGGTCCAAGCCGAGTGGCTTGCTGCCGAATGGCAGATCGATTTCACAGCGCGCATTCACGAGTTGCTCGGACGCGATCCTTCACCGCATCGCACGCGGCGCATCAAACGCGTCAAGGATGGCGAATCGCGCATTGAGTGCGGCGCCTGGCGCGTGCGCTTTCGGATTGAGGACAAGTCGGTCCACGTGATCGATTTGCAGCCCGGCTATCCGGAAAGTCGGCTCCTTCAAGAAGGGCATGACCGGATTCCCGATCGCGCGGCCCAAGTTGCATTTCTGGCTAAATGGCCGCTCTGAGCCGTTTGAAGACTGCAATATGAAGGGTTAGTGCTGCGGCCACGCACACGGTCGGTAGAAACACGTACGGGAACTCAGCAACAAAACGATTGACGTGCGGACCGTCGCCGAACGCTTGCACCACTGGCGAGGCGAGCACGGCGATCGAGACGATCACGACGAGCAGCACGCTGCCTAAGATGTTCCACAAGAGCGCTACTCTACGAGAACCCGTGCGCTTGATGACCAGGGCGGCGATGAATGCGCTCGCACCTGAAACGATGTCGAAGTTGTAGCCGGAATAACTCATCTCCATTGGCATGACGCCTGAGCGCGCGAGCTGGTGCATGACCAGCTCTAGCGGCAAGCGGAAGCCCTGCACCGCTACGAGTAGCCACAGCGGCACGGCAGCGAAGAGGCCAGAGCGTCCGACCCAAAAGCCAACCGCCCCAATGGAGGCGAGCATGAACACGAAGGGCGGCGGCCTCACATCAACGCGAGCAAGGACGCCAGACAAACTCAATGCGGAATACGCGGCAACCCAAGCGAAGCAAAAGGTCAGAGACACCGCTAGTCGCTCGCGGGCATAACGCCAGACAAGACCAAGCAGCAAAATGAGGAGTCCAAACGAAACGAGTGCGATGCCCATAGGTGACGCGTCCGCTTACGGCTTGGCCTTGAGCAGCTTCTCGGCGAAATAGTCTCCAGCGGCTTGCAGCGACTTGTCCAAGACAATCCGGCCTTGGGGCGTTTCGAGCGCGGCTCTGGCGGCATCACTTGCGCGGCCCACTTGACCATCGATGGCGGTGAACAGTGGCGCCATCTTGTCGAGCACCCGGTCTGGCGCCGGAGTTTGCCGACGATTTTTGCTCATCGACTTTGCAAGCGCTTCGAGCAGCTCGTTTTCTTGCAAAGAGGAATGGGCCTTCTTGAGCGACTGCCAAATTGCAGACACGAGGCTGTCTGAGATGCGGGCGCTCACAAGCCCGCGTTTGACGTCCTCCATCACCTCGTCTTCCAGGCAATTGTGCGCCTGCGCGTAGGGCCCGACGAGCATCTCGACGAGAACGGGCAACGTGAGCATGTGCGTGAAACGAGCAGCAACGGGTGGCGGTATGATTGGCACGCGTGAGCCATAGCAACATTACGAGAGCGCTGCGAGCCCGAGACTGGCATCGCATTATTGTATTGCAAACAATTCAATTGTTCGCTATTCAATTAATATGCTTACTCCAGGCGAAAAAATTCCAGACGTTACGCTTCCAGATCAAAACGGCAAAAACGTGCGCTTGCTCGACCTCTCGTCCGGCGGTCCACTGGTAGTGTTTTTCTATCCTAAGGACGAAACAGCAGGCTGCACAAAAGAAGCCTGTTCGTTCCGCGACAGCCATCAAGATTTCAGCGACGCTGGCGCAACGGTGGTCGGCATCAGCGCGGATTCCGTCGCGTCACACGAGAAGTTCGCCGGTCGCCTGCGCCTTCCCTATACTTTGCTCAGCGATGAAAGTGGCGCCGCGCGCAGCGGATTTGGAATCAAGAAAATGATGGGGCTCCTCGACCGCCGAGTCACCTTCATCATCGACCGCCAAGGTGTGGTGCGACACGTGTTCGATTCCATGCTGCAGTTCGGCAAGCACTCGAATGAAGCCATCAGCGCTGTGAAAAGCCTGCAGTAGTCGCGTCAGAGTCTGGCATTGGCGCGTTCGCGGCCTTGTTCGATGAGCTTCTCAACGACTTCAATCACCGCTTTGGCAGCAACTGCGTTGACGATCCACTTGGGGAGCGCCCCCTCAGGATTGGCAAACGCCACATAGGTGATGATCGTGCGCCCGTCTGCCCCTGGTTCAATCGTGAGCTGCGCGCTGCAGTGGTTCACGCGGATATGCGCCTCGTTTGGGGGTGGCCCCATGTCGGAAATACACCGTCCAGTGAACTGAAACAGGCCGGCCGCAGGATCGACGTAGCGTGTGATCCGAATCGAGTAGTCGCGATCTTTGACGACTGGCAAATGGAGCTGCGTATACGCGACCTTCTCGCTCGCCGTTCGGCTCAAGACCTCATACTTTTTCTGCGTTTTGAGTGAGCTCGTGCGCTCGTTCCAATACGCATCGGCAATCCACTCACCGGCGACCTCGGTTTGAGTCGAGACACGTACCTCGTAGAAGCCATCACCGTGCGCGCGTTTTTCCACCGTGGCGGGCGGGCCCGCCTGCACCAGTTCCCACGCGCCGCCGGCAGCAGCAATCCAGACGAAGAACCAAGTCACCCATGAAGGCTACACTAGTTTTCCTCAAAACGAGCACGCATCAGCTCATCTGACAAAACTTCCAGACGTGTGGTCGTTTCGTTGTTCAGCACATCACTAAGCACGAAGTTTGGGTCCGCACCGAGCGACTCGAGGACTGCGATGGCTTGCGCCTGGCCATCAAGCGGGCTGGTTTTGGCTGCGTCCAAGGCCGCTTGCAGCACAGTGCCGTGCTCAGGCAACGCCAAAATCTGCGCAAGCTCTGCCCCGGTCATGGCGTCAAAATCTTCATCACGCATGGCCGCGGTCTTTACACTACCTTTAGGTTGAAAGTGTGAATAGTTCGTCGGCTTTGAGCGTCTTGTGTGCAACGGAGTGCCGGATGAAAGCGTGCGTGTTTGCGATGGTGGTTCTCTTTGCTTCCGCTGCTAGGGCGGACGACGGCTTTCGCTGCCCGGATACACGGCGCCTCATCGCCCTGCACGACTCGACGCTCATGGTACGCAAGAAATGCCGGGAGCCAGATGACGCCACGCGCTACTCCGAAACGCGCAGGACCCGCCGCCTAGTACGGCAATACGTCAAAGGCGCTTGGGTCGAATCTTGGGTAGATGATGAAATCACGGTTCAAGTCGAAAAATGGCTTTACGATTTTGGCCGGCATGACTTCATGCGCCTGCTGTACTTCGAAAATGATCTGCTGACCAAAGTGACGAGCGAAGGCTACGGAGGCAAATGATGTCTCGCGCGCTCGAAGTGCTCATGGATGCCTGTGAACGCCTGCCATTTAAAGTACGGAAGATGTTTGGCGGTCACGGATTTTTTGCGCCGAATGGTGGCATGTTTGCCGCCATCGTCACGGTTGATGCGATTATTCTCAAGCTACAGAAAGGTCCCGCAAGAGACGACTTGATCGCATTAGGCGGCGCGCCGTGGGTGTACAGCGGTAAAGCGAAGTCCATGACAATGCAGGAATGGATTGTGATTCCCGACGGATTTTATGACGACCAGGAGCTCTTTGCGACTTGGACCAAACGCGCGCACCGCCTGGCGCCCGCAAAAAAGAGCGCAACCACCAAGAAAAAGAAAAAGAAGAAATCGTAGTGCATCGCTATGCCCGCTTGGCGCTCCCAAGGCAGCGCACCTGCCATTTTTTTCGCAAAACGCAGAAGCGCGTCTAAACTCATATTCTAGAAATTTACGTATGCGGAGCGGCAGAGTCACATTGCGTGCGAGGCGACCATGAACAAGCACATACTGCTCGTCAAAGGCGTCGCGCCATGAGTGTCCTTCGAGTGCTGATTGTCGAGGACTCGCCGACCGACGCCAAACTCATTCAGCACACGTTACGCACGGAACAGCGGAGCGTAGAGAGCGAGCGCGTCGAGGACCCTGCAGGCATGACTGCGGCCCTCGAAAAGCCGTGGGATCTGATCATCTGTGATTGGACCTTGCCGAAGTTCAGCGCGTTGAGCGCACTCAATTTGGTGCGCGAACGTGGCCTCGATGTGCCCTTTATCATCGCGTCAGGTACGATCGGCGAGGAGCTCGCGGTCACCTCCATGCGCGCAGGCGCGAACAATTACGTGCTCAAAGACAAACTCTCGAGGCTGCTCCCCGCAGTGGAGCGCGAGCTTGGCGACGCACGCGCCCGCGCCGCACACCGCGAGGCTGAACAGGCGCTTGGAAGGCAAGAAGCCCGTTTTCGAGCGCTCATTGAAAACAGCTCAGACGCCATCACGCTCACCGACCAAGAAGGAAAGCTGGTCTACGCAAGCCCTTCGATCAAGCGCCTCCTCGGGTATGCACCAAGCGACCTGGTAGGAACAGTCGCAAGAAACATGGCGCATGAAGGCGACCTAGAGAGCTTCGATGCGGCGATGCTCAGTATTCGCGGGCCCAACGCAGATCCTGTCTCGCTTCAGTTCCGCGCCAAGCATCAAGACGGCTCGCACAGATGGCTTGCGGGCCGTTTCACGAACATGCTCGGCGACCCTGCGGTGGACGCTATCGTAGGCAACCTCCGCGACGTCACAGATCGGCAACACGCGCTCGAAAATTTACGAGACACCGAGAACCAACTGCGCCAGTCGCAAAAGATGGAAGCGGTTGGTCGCCTCGCTGGCGGCGTGGCCCACGATTTCAATAATCTGCTGTCCGTCGTGCTCACCTACTCTCAATTCATTCTCGACGATCTCAAACCAAACGACCCCATGCGCGCGGATATGGCAGAAGTGCAAAAAGCGGGTGAACGTGCAGCCGAGCTCACCAAACAGTTGCTGATGTTCAGTCGCCAGCAAGTCATCTCTCCGCGCGTACTCAACTTGAACGATCTCGTACGCGACATGGACAAGATGCTGCGCCGCATTTTGGGCGAAGGTCTCGAGCTCGTGGTTCTTCCAGAGCCAGAGCTGGCGCACGTCAAGGTTGATCGCAGCAGTTTAGAGCAAGTGATCATGAACCTGGTGATCAACGCACGCGACGCCATGCATGACGCTGGCACCATCACCATTGAAACCGCGAACGTCACAGTGAGCGAAGAACACGCACACGCACATCCAGGAACCAAAGCCGGACCGCACGTGCTGTTGTCTGTCACAGACACCGGAACGGGGATGGATATGGCCACACAGATGCGGGTGTTTGAGCCATTCTTCTCGACCAAAGGCGCAGGGAAAGGCACCGGGCTAGGACTCTCGACCGTCTTTGGAATTATTCAGCAGAGTAGCGGCAGCATCGAGGTAGAGAGCGCCATCGGGCGCGGCACCACTTTTCGCATCTACTTACCGAGAAGCGAG
>JBIKMD010000147.1:0-7585 GCA_044359465.1 Myxococcota bacterium | reverse complement strand
CCTCAATTTTCTCATTGGCGGCTTCTTTACGCGAGAGCTTGATCTTGCCGCTCTTGCTGTCGACGCCAATCACCTTCACGAGCACTTCATCACCTTCTTGGAGCACGTCGCCCACTTCTTTGACGCGCTTCTCACTGAGCTCGGAGATGTGGCAGAGGCCGTCCGTGCCAGGGAAGATTTCGATGAAGGCACCGAACTCGACAATCTTCGACACCGTGCCAAGGTAGACCTTGCCGACTTCCGCTTCTTGCGTGAGGTCGTTGATCATCTTCAGCGCGCGTTTCACTGCATCTGGATCCGAGCTCGAGACGTTGACCTTACCGTCATCGCTCACGTCGACCATACAACCGGTCTTGGCGACGATGTCTTTGATCACCTTGCCGCCAGGTCCAATGACGTCTTTGATGCGGTCTTGTTTGATACGGATGGTCGTAATGCGCGGCGCGAATTGCGACATGTCCTTACGCGGACCCGTGATGGTCTCGTTCATCTTGCCCAAGATGAACAAGCGCGCTTCTTTGGCTTGGTTCAAAGCTTGGGTGATGATCGCGCGGTCCAGACCGGCAATCTTGATGTCCATTTGAATCGCGGTGACGCCAACATCGGTACCGCACACCTTGAAGTCCATGTCGCCAAGGTGATCTTCGTCGCCCAGGATGTCGCTCAAAACAGCGATCTTTCCGTTCTCTTTGATCAAACCCATCGCAATACCAGCGACGTGCTTCTTGAGCGGGAGGCCCGCGTCCATCATGGCAAGCGAGGTGCCGCACACGGTGGCCATGGACGAGCTGCCGTTCGACTCGAGGATCTCCGACACGATGCGCACCGTGTACGGGAAATCATCTGGACGCATCTTGTTCCAAACACGCGTGATCGCGCGTTCGGCAAGCGCACCGTGACCCACTTCACGACGACCTGGGCCGCGCAGCGGTTTCACTTCGCCAACCGAGTACGGCGGGAAGTTGTATTGCAACATGAAGTTCTTGAACGACGCACCGAGCAAGTTCTCAATGCGTTGCTCGTCTTGTTTGGTGCCGAGCGTGGTGACCACGAGGCCTTGGGTCTCGCCGCGTTGGAAGAGCGCGCTACCGTGCGTGCGTGGGAGCATGCCCACTTCGCAGGAGACGGCGCGGATGTCCGTGCTCTTACGGCCGTCAATGCGGATGCCTTCTTCTACCGTGCGTTTGCGCACGATGTCGTACTTGAGATCTTCCAAGTGCGCGGCGATCTCGCCTTCACGACCCACAAGCGTCGCATCGGCTTCAACGAGCTTCTTGATGGTGGTCTTCTTCGCTTCATCAAGGTTGCTGTAGCGTTTGATCTTCTCGCGCTCTTTGTACGCTTCGACGATCAAGGGCTTGGCAACGGCTTCGACTTTCTTCTGCAGCGCTTCGTCCTTGGCAGGTGCCACGAACTCAGCGCGCTTCTTGCCCATGCCCGCGCAGAGCTTGTCTTGCATAGCGAGCAGCGGCTGCGCCTGCGCGTGCGCAAAGAACAACGCTTCGACGAGGTCGGCCTCGGCCACTTCGTCAGCGCCGCCTTCCACCATCATGATCGCGTCTTTGCTGCAGGCAACGACCATCTCGAGGTCGCTGTGTTTCTTTTGCTCAGCGGTAGGGTTGGCAACGAATTTACCGTTGACGCGGCCCACGCGGATGCCGGCAATCGGACCCATGAACGGCGAACCGCAGAGGCTGAGCGCCGCGGATGCTGCAGTGAGCGCGAGCATTTCAGAATCATGCACGTTGTCGTGCGAGAGCACGTTGGCAATGATCTGTACTTCGTTCTTGAAACCCTCTGGGAAGAGCGGGCGAATCGAACGGTCGATCAAGCGCGAGACGAGAATTTCTTCGTCGCGAGCTTTGCCTTCACGCTTGAAGAAGCCGCCGGGAATACGGCCGGCTGCAAACAGCTTCTCAGCGTAGTCGACAGACATGGGGAAAAAGTCGATGCCAGGGCGCTGCGACTTGGCAACAACCGCGGTCACGAGGACGACGGTGTCACCCGCCGTTGCCAAAACCGAGCCACCTGCCTGTTTGGCAAGCTTCCCGGTTTCGAAGTGGTGAGGAATGTCATTGATAACTACGGTTTCTTTTAAATGCGGCATGCAGTGTGTCAGCTACGGGTTTCGACCCGCAGACTGTCCTTCGTGGTAAACATCCGCCCGGCCTGATGAATCAGCCGAGGACCGTACCTTGTTGTGCGGGGGCCCCGGTCTTCTGGCGCAGGGATTAGCTTCTGAATTCTGCGTTCGAAACCTAGGCCTCGACCACACAATTCGGAAACTAAATCTCTGCTTCCGCGAGCGAACCCGAATTTTATGACGCGCTTAGTACGCGAGAAATGACTGGAAGGTAAGAGGCGAGGGAAAAAAGGCCAGCGGGGCCGCGGCCTGGGGAGCGAAGCTTTGCGAGCGAGCCGCTTACTTACGGATGTTCAATTCGCTGATGAGCTTCTTGTAACGGTTTGCATCGATACCGCGAAGGTAGTCGAGCAAGCTGCGGCGCGCGCTGACGATCTTCAGGAGGCCACGGCGCGAGTGAAAGTCTTTGGCGTGCGTCTGGAAGTGCATCGTCATAGAGTTGATGCGCTCGGTCATCAGGGCGACCTGTACTTCAGGCGAGCCGGTGTCTTTTTCGTGTTGGCGGAATTTCTTAACGAGCTCGGTCTTTTTTTCTGCAGCAATCATGGGCCATCCTCTCATGTGTCGCGTGCGCTGCCGGCCTGGCGGCGCCGCCTACCCGCACCTCGCGGGGAGCGGCCTCATGTCAGATGGAGGAGCGGGATGTCAACGACCTTTGGCCCACACCCAAGCGGCAGCGCGCTACCAGCCGTCGCGGCGAATCGCCTTGTACTTGTCTGGAACCGTTCGCAAATTGTGGACAATCCCTACGCTGCAGCCGCGGGCTTCGTAGCTCCAGAGCTGGCCCCAGCTGTCTCCCGATGAGTAGAGCATGATGTGGCCGCTGCCGTTTTGGTTGTAGACGAGCGCGTCCGCCTTCTGCATGGCGTCGCGTGGGACGTCTTTCCATTCGTACTTCGCGTTCACGAAGACATAGGTCGAGTAAGGATGTGCATTCTTGGTGAGGTCTGTGTTCCAGGCTGGCACTTGCCAGACTTTGGCGACAAAACCGGAGCAATCCGCCCCATACATGCCGCTGTGGCCGCAATCAGGGCAGGTCCCCGTGCAAGCACCTTTGTTTGCTGTGGTTGCGCCCGCAGGATCCCAGCGCGCACCGCCCCACCAATAGGAGAAACCCACACCCGTCTGAGCGCGCGCAATGGCATCATCCAAAGGCGTAGCCGTCGGCGCCGCCGGGGTTGGAACCTCAAAATCGTCTGGCGGCGGAGGCGGCCCGGTTGGAGCCGGCGAACCAGAGGGCACGATGGGATCCGGCGTTTCATCAATGTACTGCGTCGGATCCGCTACGGTGTACACCGCGGCAGGCTTTTCGGCGGCGACGAAGCTGACGAGCATCCCGTTCACCCAGCCCTGCGTACCAGCGTGTGACACAGACAAGAACCCATCCACGTCACTGGCACTGCGCACAATGGTCAGCTCGCTGCCTTTGGCCATGACTCTCAAAATACGACCACTTGGGTTTGGCGCATCGCGCAAGTTCGCTTCGGTGGTCGTCCGCAACACCACGCCGAGCGCGAGTTGCTTTTTGAGCTCGGCCGGCACGCCTCGGGTGGCGTCATCGCCGCCCACGAGCTCATTGTTCTGCTCAGCCTGCTGACAGGCGGAGAGACACAGGATGATGGCAAACACGTGGCGCATACCGGCACACTCCGAGGGTGATCTCATTTTCGGTGTTCGCCCTGGGCTCGTTGCGGATGATGCTGTGACGCGGTGGTTCATTGCGGCGGCCAGCGAGCGACCCCTACCGCCTCCCCAAAACACACATTCACCAACAGAAACGGCACCTTAAGCCATCAAAACCATTCCAAGTGAGCCGCCGCATGCCTTCATGGCCCGCCCAGCTCGTGATGATCTCAGCGCCAGGCGTATGATCCGCGAAAACGGCGATCCCAAGGTGTACATCGTGGCGTTTGGCGGAGAAGTCTCCAAGACCGCGATTGTGCACGTTCGCCTACACGTGGAGACTTTTTGAGCGTTTTGCCAGCTGCCCGCATATGCTTCTAGGGTGAGCGCTTCGAACAACCAACGTGAGTTCACCCGTCACCGTGTGCGCAGCGAAGTGCGCCTCGTGATCAATGGACGCGATGTGCACGGCGTGCTTCGCGATCTGTCGCTCGGCGGTTGCAGCGCGCTGTTTGTGCAGCCCATCGAACCCGCGCCAAACACCGCGGTGACGTTGGTACTCGAGTCGGATGCCAAACCAGTAGAGCTCCTCATGCATGTGGTGCATTTACAACGGCGCGCCAGCGGTACACTCATCGGCTTCAAAGTCGACGACAAACACTTTCGACTTTTAGCGAGAGTCTTCGACCAGCGACCGAGCAGCGTGCCGAAGTGGTTGCTCGTTGGGCTATTCGCAGCGCTAGCCGTGATGGGGTTTGCGATTTGCCGATGATGTTCGCCCCAAGCGCATTTTGGATGATGCCGTGACGCGGTGGTTCATCGCGGCAGCCGTCCTCATTTTGGTAGCCTTGTTTTTATGGCGCAGCACACCACCGAGCGCCCCAAGTGCCGCCGTGTCCGAAGCCATTCAGCAAGAGACACGAGCACGCAACCCATCAAACACCACCCCAAGTTCGCCGCCGCCAGCAACAGCCCGCAGAGATCCCCTTCTGTATGAGGCGCCGTGGGGGCCGCAAACGCTTGGGCGCGCTCCAGCAGATGAGAGCAACCCCGAGGGCCCCATGGCCTTCACCATCGGTCCAGATGGGACCTTATGGATTCTGGACCAAGTGAATGGGCGGTTGCTCAAACTCCGGCCAGGACAAACGAAGCCCGAGGCCGTAAAGCTCTCATTGCTTGCCCCACAAGACGTCAAAGTGGCCGCCGACGGCACCGTCGTGGTGCTCGATCGTTTGGGTGATCGCGCGATTGCGCTCATAGGCGCAGACGGCGAGCCGCTTGGCACGCTGCCACTCACGAAGATCAAAGACACGGGCGGCGTGACGGGTGTCTTCACAGATGAGAACGACATCTATATCGAACGCGAGCACGGCGCGCTCACACTCGTCGGCACAACCAAAGGCGTTAGCGCAGCAATGCCGCACCAGATCTTGGGTAGACCCACACCAGACGGAAGTGCGTTCTTGCACGCGGCACTGGCGGAGCGAGCAGGCGTGGTTGTGAACGTGTTCGACCGCAAAACGCAGGCCCAGCGTTTCACGCGGCTACTCAGCTTTAGCGAGCCAATTCAGTACCTTCTCGAGCTAGACGCCGATCGGGTCGGCACACTCTACGTCGCTGCGGTCGTGGGCATCCCCGGCAGTGCGCACATCGTCGTCACTTGTTTGTCACTGCGCGATGGCGCCTCAATCGGACGTGCTCACCTGCAAGCGAGCGAGCTTGCGGACGAAGTGTTTCGCGAGATCGCGATCAATCCAGACGGCGGCTTCGTCCATAACCATCGGAGCGAAAGCGGCGCACGCTACGAGCAACATACCTGCGCCCCATGAGCTCAATCAATGAGCCCGAGCGCGCGTGCCTCGGCAATCTCTTCAGGCGTCGCTTCTGCGAGCGCACCGCGAAGCTTGTCACCGATCGCTCCAGGCAGGATGTTGAAGTTGACGCCTGCCTTCGCTCGCTCATGATGAACGAAATGCCGAAGCACCATTCTATCCCACTGCTCAGTGTGCACGAGGGCATGTAGAAACTCAGGCAGCTTCTCTTTCACTTCCTTCTTCGGAAGATGCATGTAGCGATGCATCCACTTGGACGCAGCAGGCACGAACAACATGGGCACACCGACGGCCGCTAGCACTGGCAGTCCCGCGCCCAGCGCCACCGCGGCTCCGAACGCAGGTGCATAGGCCGGCAGCATGCCCGCCAGGTATTTCAAGAACCCCGGGTTATCGAGCGTCACACCAAAATCGTCGTCGGCAATGTCCTCACGGCCTTTCTTCGCGAGCTGCGACCGGCGCAGCGCTTTCTTCTCTGGGGTCTCGTTCTCGACGTTGTAGTTCTTATTCGCCATGCCGTGGTGATAGTTGTGACCCTCGAACGAGTCGGCAAAGCCTCGTCTGATGAAGTTTCCCTCGCGCCGCGCTTTGACCGTCTCAGGATCCGCATGCGCAACGTTGTCATGGTAGAAAGACTCGAAGAACGAGGCGAGGACATAACTCGCGCCAAAGCTCGCAGCGACCGGTGCCCCAACAGCAACAGCGGCTGCGCCGAGATAAGGAACAGGTCCTGCGATCGCTTTCGTTAAGGACGCCACCAGGCGATCCGCTGCGGATTTCTCGGCCTGCGGCGCCGTGTTTGCGTTGTAGTGCCCCAGCGCGCGCAGCAAACCTCCTTCGTTGTTTGCGCCAGCGAAGGCCGCGGTGAGCGGGTCGACAGTCTTCAGAACGCGCGCAGGAAGCGGTGCGAGTACGTCAGGTACCATTGCGTCCGTGAGATGAATCCAACTCGCTTGCAGCGACGCACTGAGCCGTTCCATGAGAGGTTCGGGAAGGCCGCCTTTGCGCAACGCACCGGCCATGGCGGCGTGGTTCAAGACGCTAGTCGCACGATCTCCAAAACCACCGGTATGATCTTGCGCACGGGTCACACTGTCAGCGAAAGCCGAAAGCGTTTCAGGACTGCTGGTCAACATGGCGTCAACAAGGGCGTCGACCGCGCTTTGCTGAGCCGCGTTTTGATCGATTGCAGCACTACGAATCAGGGGCTTGTTGTTTACTGGCATGCTCTGATTATCGCGTCGGGCTTCGTGCGATGAACGCACTTCACGTTGGTAAACGCGCAGCTCGCTCGAGTACAGCGGCAAGCGCGTCAACCTGCACCTCAGCGCAATAACGCGCTTCCACGAGCGCGCGTCCAGCGTCGCCGAGTTGCTTGCGCAAGGCAGCATCCCCTAACAAACGCATCAGCGCCTGCGACCACTCGCCCGCGTCCGTTGCGACGAGCGCGTTGTCTCCAGCGCGAATGAAATCGCGTGCGCCACGCCAGGGGCTCGTCACACAGGGAATCCCTAGTGCCATATATTGAAGCTGCTTGAACCCGCACTTTCCATCGGTCCACTGCCCGCCGGTCATAGGCGCAATACCAATGTCGAACGCACGTACGGCATCTACTTCGCGGGCGAGATCAAATGGCTCACAACGGACCTCAACTCCGTCGATAGCGACGGACGCCCCAACAACGCGCAGCGAAAAAGGAAGCGTCAGGCTGCGTAACACAGGCGTCAGCTGCTGCAGGAAAGGCGCAGTGGAATGTGAGCCAACCCAACCAATACAAATTGGCGTTTGTGGGGGACGCAGCGCCGGTGTCCATTCGCTCCTGCTGACCACCGTTGGAATGACAGTGACGCGGCTCGCGTGTTTGTTCGCATGCTCCGCTAAATGTGAGCTACCGACGATGGTTTCGCACGACAGCTTGAGCAAGCGGTCAGCTTTCGCAGACGAACGCAGCACGCGCGACCACTTGGGATTCGCGGCGCCCTCAGAA
>JBIKMD010000146.1:0-7615 GCA_044359465.1 Myxococcota bacterium | reverse complement strand
AATCAATTACTACTCGGATCCGGCCAAGACGATCCCCACCATCTCTGCAGCCGACATTCTCGACAAGACCGTCGATCAGACCCTTGTGAAGGATAAATTGGTCGTTGTGGGCGTGACAGCGATTGGGACCTTCGACTTGCGCGCCAATCCGTTCTCCATCTCGCCGGGTGTCTACATTCAGGCAGCAGCGATGCAGAACATGGTCGATCGCAACTTCATGGAGCGCATCGCCGGCACCGCCCTTTTCGAAGGGATTGCGCTGCTCATCTTAGGCATCATCGCGGGTTTGATTGTTCCGCGTATTCGCATTGGCCTTGGTTTTGCGCTCATCGTCGCCATGATCGCTTCGATCATCACCGTCGACGTGCTGGTGATCTTCCCGAGCGGCAACTGGATCCGTATCGTGATGATGATCCTGCAGTTGATCACCATCTTCGTTGCCATCACGGCGTTTCGTTTTCTCACCGAAGAACGCGAGAAACGGGTCATTCGCAACGCGTTTCAATTCTATCTGTCGAAGTCGGTCGTCGATAGCGTGCTCAAAGACACGAGCAAGCTCAAGCTCGGTGGGGAGAAGAAAGATCTCACCGTCATGTTCTCGGATATTCGTGGGTTCACCACGATCAGTGAGCGCCTGTCTCCTGAAGACTTGGTGCACTTGCTCAACGACTACCTCACGCCCATGACGGACCTCGTGTTCGAACATCAGGGCACACTAGACAAGTACATGGGTGACGCAGTCATGGCCTTCTGGGGCGCCCCCGTTGACCAGCCGGATCACGCGACGAAAGCGTGCGTCACGGCGCTGAAGATGATGGAAAAACTGCGCGAGATGCAGGAGGCGTGGCGCGCCAAAGGGCTACCGGAGATCGACATTGGTATTGGTATGAACTCAGGCGCCATGGCGGTCGGAAACATGGGTTCGGCGGCGCGCTTTGACTACACGGTCATGGGCGACAACGTGAACCTGGGCTCGCGTCTAGAGGGCATCAACAAGGAATACGGCACCAACATCATCGTGAGTCAGTTCACTTATGACCGCGCGAAGAACGATGTGTACGTGCGTTTGCTCGACTCCGTTCGCGTGAAAGGCAAACACGAGCCAGTGCAGATCTACGAGCTGCGCGGCCTTGGACGCCCGCAGGGTCTCGAAGAACAGTTCATTCTGACCTTCGAAAAAGGCATTGCGCTCTATAAAGCGCAGCAGTGGGACGAATCGATCAAAACTTTCGAAAGCTGCTTACAAATGATTCCGACGGACTATTGCAGTGGCAAGTACATCGATCGCTGCAAATCCATGAAGGAAGACCCGCCAGGTGAGGGCTGGGATGGTGTGTACACAATGAAGACGAAGTAGGGTTGAACGCTGACTTCACCGAGTTACTTGATTGCGTGGCGCATCGCGGCTACGTTCCCGCGATAGTTCAAAGGACGGCAAATGGGTGCAGAAGATCAGTTATTCGAGCGTTTTGGTAAGGCCTTCGCTCCGGGGCACGTGCTGTTCCGTGATGGCGAGGTCGGCAAAGAAATGTTCGTGATTCAGTCTGGTAAAGTCCGGATCGCCAAGCGCGTGCGTGACGCTGAGAAAACCCTCGCGGTGCTTGGCGCGGGCGAGTTTTTCGGCGAAATGTCGATCCTCAACGACAAGCCGCGGTCGGCAGACGCGATTGTCGATGAAGAAGCCAAGCTTCTCGTGATTGACCCCAAGACTTTCGAAGCGATGATTCGCGGCAACGCCGAAATCGCGATTCGAATGATCAAGAAGCTCGCTGGCCGCTTGCAAGAGGCGGACACGCAGATTGAGAATTTGCTGCTCAAGGATCACAACAGCCGCGTGGTCCACTTCCTCACGAGCTTGTCGAAGAATGGCAAGCCAGAAGGTGACGGCGTGCGCATTGAGATCACGCCGCGTGACCTCGCTCAGAAGATGGGCCTAGAGGTCGATCAAGTGAACGACGTCATCAACAAATTGGTCAAAGCCAAGCTGTGCAAAATCGTCGACAACGGCTTTTTGATCTCTGACGCGAACAAGATGAGAGAGTTCCTCGAGTTCCTCGAGATGAAAGAGAAGTTTGGAGACATTGGTTGAGTCGCTCGGGTAGCGCGGCGCGGGGCGCTGTGGGAGCCGCTGCATGAAGTTGACTGTCCTCGGTTGCCACGGCGGTGAATCGCCGACCCACCGTATGACGACCTTCCTGATCGATGATGATATCAGCATCGATGCCGGGTCGCTGTGTCGCGGGTTAGACCTCGAGCAACAATACAAAATCTCGCACGTCCTCATTAGCCACACGCACCTTGATCACATCAGTGATCTCGCGTTCTTGGCCGATAACGTCATTGGCATACGGCCCGATCCGGTCACCTTGCACTGCACGGAAAACACCCAGAAAGTGCTGCAAGAGCATTTCTTCAACAACAAGGTGTGGCCAGACTTCACGCGCATCAAGATCCCCAAAACGGATCTTTCCGTGCTGCAGTATTCGATTTTCAAACCTGGCGTCGATTTTACTGTCGGAAAATACACTGTGCGCGGCACTCAGGTGCACCATCCGGTCGAATCGATGGCCATGTTATTCAAATGGAACGAAGGCGGAAAGACCGGGTCGATTGGTTATTCGTCAGATACAGGGCCGACAGATGCCTTCTGGGCAGAAATAGCGGAGCAAAAGGATTTACGCGCCCTCTTGCTGGAATGCTCGTTCCCTCTCGAGCTGCAGTGGCTCGCGGACGTGTCCGGGCATTTGAGTCCCAAGACAATGCACGAGACTGTGCAAAAAGCGAAGCTCGGCCCCAACGTCCCCATTTTGCTCTATCACGGCAAACCTTCTCACCTGCACGTGTTGAAGAACGAAGTTCGCGCACTTGGCGACGAGCGTATGACCATGCTCAAGCCGAACGACAAGTTCGAGTTCGCCTAACGGTCGTCCATTGAGGCGGCTACGGATAGCGCTCGCCATCTGCGTTGCGGTGGTGGTGGTGTACCTGACGGCGCTCAATCTCTTTCTACGCACGCCGCTCGGGCGGAAGGTGATGAACCTTTCACCTGAGATCGTGGAAATTCACTATGAATCTGCCTGGGTCCTCTGGCCCACGCGAGTCCATGTGAAACGTGTTTGGCTCCGTGTGCAGGATGCCAATATCCAAATGCTCGTGCAGGCCGAGACGGGCGTTCTCGACGTCCAGATCATTCAGTCACTGCTGCAAAAGCGTTTCGTCGCGACGAATGTCGTAGCAGATAAAATCGGTTTCCGTCTGCGTCAGCGTTTGATGCCCAATGAGGCGACCAAAACAAAGCTGGCAAGGCTCCCCGATGTACCTGGGTTTGACGACGTGCTGCGTGATGGGCCTGCCGGACCCATGAGCGAGGCGTTCCTCGATACTTTGGTGGGAGTGGACCTCAAGGGGATGCACGCCACGAACATCTATGAAGTGTGGGTAGACGAGTACCGTTTTAGCGGAAACATCCAGGTGGATGGTGGCTTCATGTACCAACCCTTTCGAAGCTTTCGTTTGGATCAAACGCATATCTCAATTGGCGAAGGCAACGTGACCCTAGGCTCGCAGCCTATGGTCAGCGAGGTCAATGCCGAGATCGATGCGGAGGCCGGTACGCTGAACATGAGCGTTTTCGAACGTGATGCACTTCGCGCGTTGAACGCAAAGGCCAAACTCGATGTGAAAGTGAGGAGCATCAGCTTTCTCAACTACTACTTGGATGACGTCGACATTGTGCGCATCGAAGAGGGCAGCGGCCGTCTGAAAGTGGACGCCGAAATCACAAACGGACAGGTGCTGGCGGGCAGTGTGCTGTCTTTGGACACGACCGAAATCACGCTGCGTCTGCCGTTCTTTCACGCGTCGGGCGCTGGCAAAGTGCGCTGGACGGCGGTCAACGGACGCGCGTGGCTCGACGTGAAGCTTCGCGACGTGAAGATGGTCAAAGACAGTGATGGCAAGGTGTACATGCATGGGCCGAGTGTGGGCCTGCTCGCACAGTCGTCAGGTCTCGACTTGAGCAAAAAGCTCGACCTCGATGTGCTCGTTGATGTGCCTGACTTGCGGGCGCCGGACCTGCGTTTCTTGAACGAGTTCATTCCCGCGGGGATTGGTGTGCACGTTGCGTCGGGGAGCGGGCGGATCAAAGGGAATCTCGAAATCAATGCCAAGTCGCAGCAGGCACGCGGAATTTTGGACATCGATTCAGACCAAATCAAAGTGCAAAATCATCAGGCCCTGATCGAAGGCCGCCTGGTCGTACGTGGAATCCTGAAAAAAGCGAACTTCAAAACGGGTGATGCGGACTTGTCTGGCAGCTCGATCAAGCTCGAAGACGCGGCCATCGACTCGGGACGCGGCAGCAAAAGCAGGGACTTTTTTGTGCGGGTCGCAGCGGACCCTTGTCTGATTTCGCCGAACGGCAAAGTCAAATGGGACACGCGCATCTCGCTCGGCGTGAAGAGCCTGATGCCAATCATGGACATTGTTTCGGAAAACATCACCTTGCCGTGGGTTGCGCGTGCGTTCTCCGACCTGCGTGACATTGGTGTAAAGCTGGATCTGACCGTGCGCGAGAAACGCGTCGAGCTGCGTGAGATCTACTTCAAGTCGGGCATCCTCGAGGTGAGCGGCGATGTTGCGATCATTGAGAACGGCGCCAAGCTGCAAGAGCCATTTGGTGCGCTCCTTTTGAAAGTGGGGGCACTCCCGGTTGGTATTGGGCTCGAAGGAAAGACCAACCGCGCCGTGCTCGTGGATGCTGAAGCCTGGTACAAAAAAGAGCGCGCCAAGTTAGCGAACTGAGCTTGGCGAGAAGCGGGCAAGCGCGTTTGCGGGGCGGCGTTTACTTCGCTTCTTCATCTGCGTAGGAACCGCGCTGTGGACGCCAGACTCACAGCGCTTTTCTCTCGCAGCAACCGAGGCATCAAATTCGATCTCGAACGGATGCGCGCCATGCTCCGTGCGGCAGGAAACCCCGAGCGCGGGATACCAACGGTGCTCATTGCGGGGACGAACGGCAAAGGCTCGCTCACTGCCATGTGGACACGCGCGCTCAGCTACGATGGTCACCGCGTGGGGACGTACACCTCGCCGCATTTAATTCACTTTGGTGAGCGCATCATGGTGGGCGGTGTGCCGGTAGACAACGAGTCCCTCGCGGCTCTGTTTGACGCACTCGAACACTATGAGCGCAGCGTCGGGATCACGCTCACCTTCTTTGAAGCCGCCACGTTCATGGCGTTTCTGCACTTTCGCACGCAAAACGCGACCGCACTCGTGCTCGAGGTAGGCATGGGCGGGCGTCTCGACGCCACCAATGCGTGCGACGCGAGCCTGTGTTTGATCACGACCATTGGCATGGACCACATGGAGTTCTTGGGTGATACCGAAGCCGCCATTGCGCGGGAAAAAGCGGGCATTCATAGGCCTGGAGTGCCGCTTGTGACCGGCGTTTTGTCGGAGGAGGCCAAGGCCGCCATCGCGCATTTGCAACCCATCGCTCTGGCACCAGGCTTGGTTGTGCCAGGACGTGAGGTTCCGGAACCCAAGATGTTTGGCGCCCATCAACGGCACAACGCGGCGCTGTTCACCTTGAGCACGGTCGTGGCGGAACCAACGGCCGTGCGCGTGAGTGTGCAGGCTGCTCAAGACGGGGTACTGGCGACTGTGCGTGGACGTTTCGAAACGCTCATGAGCCAGGGCACGCAATTCATCATTGACGGGGCTCATAACGGCCCGGCCATGAGAGCGTTGCGAGAGGCGCTGCTCGCGCGTGAGGGATTTGATGCGCCGCGCGTGCTCGTGTTTGGTGGCACACAAGGGCGCGCACTGCAGGAAACGCTGCTGGAAATCGAAGCGTTGTTTACCCATGTCGTCGTTTGCGAACCTCCCACGGAACGGGCGATTCCGCTCGCGCAGCTTCAAGCCGCGCTGCCTCGCGCCGTGGCGGCACGCAGCGTCGCAGAGGCGATCACAACAGCACGCACGCTAGCGTCCAACGTCTGCATGACGGGTAGTTTGTACTTGGTTGGCGAGGCGCTCGCGCTCCTCGGTGACCACGCGCGCGATCAGGTGAGTGACTATCGCTAAGGTTCTTCGAGTAGCACGAAGAGGTATTCGCCGGCGTGTGACGCAAACGTATCTGCCGAAAAATAATAGGTCCCGGGGGCGAGCGTGGCGGAGAGTGTGTTGTCATGTCGCACGGTGCAGCGCTCACCTTCGGCGGCTGACTCTAGCAAATGCAGATCAATGTCCGTGTTCGCATCATCAATGACCATCGCCCGGACGCGAACTGTTTTCGCGGTGTCGAAACGGTAAAGCACCTCCGCACCACTCTCGTCTTGAGACGCGTTGCACCCGTCGTAGGCTGCAATGTGCGATGTGCCAGCGGTTCGCGTGTCGCTGGCGTGTGTAAACGGAAGTGTCTCGATGATGAACGGCGACGCGTGCTGTCCATCACCGAAAAGCGGTGTCGGCTCGGCATCCTGGACGGTTCCAGCGAGCGCCGCCTTGGTACGCATGAGCGCCTCCAGGGTGAGCAGATTGCGGGTGTTATAGCCGAACGCAAGCCCTTCATCCGTGAGCGAACACGCACGGTAACCGGCGGGAACAGAATAGGTATTGGGATGCACGCCATCTGGTCCGAGCCCATGGTTTGCGAGCGGCAACAGCGCGCCGTGCAGATTCATGAACGGGATTTGTCTCGCCTCAGCGATGCCTCGCGTAATGGCGTTAAAACGCGGCACTTCATCGTCCAGCGCGGCGGCATCATCTCGCGGTGGAATGGAGCTCAGAATCGGCACGACACCGTTTTGAATCAGCGTGTCCACAATTGTAATCATGCGGGTTCCAAACGTGATCGGCGCGTGGGTCTCCACATCATTTGTTCCGAACATCACCACAGCAAGGCGTGGGGAGATGGCGCCCAGCTCCTCTTGAAGCGGACCGGGTAACACGCCCTTGGCGCTCCATCCGATCTTGGCTGCGAGGCTCTTGCGAGAGAAGGGTGATGTGCCAGCAGCGTCGCCTGCTGCGAAGAATGCGCGCGTGGGCTCTAAGTCGGGGCGAGGCGAGAGGTCAAAAAGCGACGCGAAACAGCTCAGGTTGGAGGCGCTGACTGTGATCGAGTCGCCCACTTTCGCAAAAACGTTTTCCTGTTTGTTCGACCGTGCCCGGATGGCCGCCAAGTTGCTGACGACAGTGCTAGTGATGGGAGAGTGCAGCGCAGTGGGCGAATAGCGCGCTGGTGAGATGACATGAGGCGGTGAGGTATCGATTGGGGGATCCTCAATGGCGGTCTGCGGCGGGTTTGCTTTCGTCGCCGGGTCTTGCTGCGGCGCTTCACTAGGCGCGGACGGGGCTGACGCAGCGCTGGGGCGAGCCGGATTCTCAGTCGGAGTCTCCGCCGGAGGCGAAGGGTCCCTCTCTGATCCACACGCAAACAAGAGCAAACACAGCGCGTACCGCATGTGTCAGTGATCGTCCGTCTTGCTGGTGCGATGCGCTATTTGCGTACGAACACGCGCCGCTGCTTAGAACTCCGCTTTTCATCCAATGCCAAGAATACTCCGTGCCCACTTGCAGTGCGCGGCAGTGCGAGAGAAGTTCTGCGCTT
>JBIKMD010000145.1:0-7622 GCA_044359465.1 Myxococcota bacterium | reverse complement strand
ACTGTGGCCGGTTGCTAAGGATGAATGAACTTTGCGCCCAAACGGCGTTTGTCTAGAATACGCCACCATGCAGCACCTCCTCTTTCTCGCACTTCTTGCGTCGCCGGCGTCTCAGCCCGCTGCACAGTCTCCAGCGCAAGCGTTGGCAAAAGCCGCTTCGCAACCCACTGGCGCGGTAGATGATGAGGACGCAGACACTTCCGACGATACCAATGAGGCCGTCGACGACGAGGCCGCCGAGCTATGGAAGCTCCAGGAGCTCGACGCGCAAAACGCGCTCATTATAGATGAGGGTGATTGGCTACCGGTTTCGGATATTGACGCGGCGCATCAGCAATCGCTGCGCTTACGCCGGACGCACCCAGAGGAAATCGCAGCATTGCTCGAAAGTGATCCCGGTGCGTTGCTCGGGCGCAGGCTCGTGCTTCCAATCGTTGAAACGGGATGGCCTATGTTCGTCGAATACGACGGAAAGAGCGGCCTCTTCGACCCCAAGAGTTTCGACATCCCCATGCAAACGCATCCCATGGTTGAACAATGGATGGCGTTCTTTACCGGGCGAGGGCGCGAATACTTTCAACGTTGGCTTGCGCGTTCCACGCGCTACATCCCGATCTTTCGCGAGATCCTAAAAGAGCACAACATGCCAGCCGACACGGTCTACCTCTCGATGATCGAGAGCGGCTTCAATGTGCGCGCGTTCTCGCACGCCAAAGCTGCAGGCCCGTGGCAATTCATGAAGGGCACGGGCGTTCGTTTTGGCCTGAAGGTCGACAATTGGGTCGATGACCGCCGTGATTGGATCAAAGCCACCCATGCCGCGGCGAAATACCTACTCGAACTGCACAAAGAGCTTGGTCACTGGTACCTCGCGTGGGCGGGTTACAACGCGGGCGGCGGCCGCATTCGTAAAGCGATTAGCAGAAACGGCACACGCGAATTCTTCGAGCTGGTGCAGAATCGCGGCTTACACCCAGAGACCAAGAACTACGTCCCCAAGCTGATTGCCGCGGCGATCATTGCCAAGAGCCCACGCCGTTTTGGTTTCACGGACATCGATTTTCAGCGGCCTTTCGAATTCGAAACGGTCATGGTCGATGGCGGCACGGACCTGCGCTACTGCGCGCAGGTCGTCGGCATCGATCTGGAAGAAATGCTCGAGATGAATCCCTCGCTCAAGTTCGGCATCACCCCGCCGGACAAGAAGTGGGAGCTGCGCATTCCCAAAGGTACAAAGGGCACCTTCCTCGAGAAGCTCGCGGCGGTGATGCCAAAGACCAAAACGCAATACCGCTTCCACTCGGGTCGCCGCGGTGAAACGCTGGCAGGCATCGCCTCGATCTACGGTTCCACGCCCGAGGTCATTCGTGAGCAAAATCGCTTGAGCGGCGACGCCAGGCTGGCCCGCGGGATCGATCTCATTGTGCCGCTCGTGCCTGGTGTCAAAGCGGTTCCGCCGCCTCCGCCGCCGCCACGTATGGCGAGTGCGCCAAAAGTTCCGGGCGCTCCGCTGGCCGTGAGCAAAGGTAGCTATGTGGTACAACCCGGTGATTCGTTGTGGTCGATCTCGCAAGCGCTCGGCTGCACGGTCGCTGACCTCAAGCAGCTCAACGGCATCAATAACCACCGCGGATTGCAGGCCGGCCAAGCCATCAAAGTTCCTCAGTGAACGCGCTCATGCAGGGTGATGCCGCGGCTTTCTTGAAGTGGACGGGTCCCCTAGGTATGCATCCATTCTGATGCCCGGAGAAGACTGGCGCCCTTATCGCTTCAAGGGATTGCCTAAATACACACGCGAACAAGCGGCGCTCCTGTCGAGCTTCTCGCAATACCTGGGCGTGTCTAGCTACGGCACCCGTCTGCTCTCCGAGGTGGCGAAGGTCGCGGGCGAAGTGTTTCGCCAAGAGGTCACCCTCGAGTTCGATCACCTGCGTTCGATCACCTTTGAGGAAATCACCTCGAGTGTGCCGGAGCACGCGTGCCTCGTGCGCGTGGGTATGGCGCCCAAAGAAGAGAAAGTGATTTGGGAGATTGACCCGGTCATGGCGACGGCGCTCGTCGAGCGTCTACTCGGTGGCAAGGGTGAAGACATCGGCATGAGCCGCTCTTTCACGGACATTGAGCGCGGCGTGCTCACCTACGGCGTGCTCAAGATCGCCAGCGCCTTTCAGACCAGTTTGCAACAAGGTACTGAGGTGGCCGTTCGTGTTGAGGCGATCGAGCACACCATCGATTCCTTCCGCCAATACTACCAAGACGATTTGGCGTTTCATTCGCTCAGCATCAAAGCCACACTCGGCGATGTCGTTGGTTTTTCGCGCGTGTTTGTTCCGCACACGCTGACAGCAGGCGCTTTTTCGATTCCCGAGGAGCCTGAGAACAGTGAAGGCTACTGGCGCGCCTTGCGTAAGAACCTTGCGCGTATAGGTGAGCAATGGGTGCCGCTTCGCATTCAGGTGGCGACCATTGATTTAGGTCCAGACGACATCGCCGCGCTCGACGTGGGTGATATCGTGATGATTGAAAACCATCAGCTACAAGGCACGGGCGAGTCGCTGAACGGACAAGCCGACGTGCATTTTGGCCGCGGCAAGAACGGCGTCGTCAGAACGCAGCTCTTGTGGCGCAACGGCCGTTGTGATGTGCAAATTTCCGAGCTGGCGTTGCAAGAGGAGCCGCAAGATATGTCGGACGAACAAGACATTCCCGCCGAACCGGCCGAAGTTGAAGAAGGCGGAGACATTCCCGCGACCCCTGTCGACAACATCCAAGAGGCCGGGGGCCTTTTGCGTGATGTTCCCGCGCCAGTTGTAGTTGAGCTCGGACGGCTCAAAATGAGCACTGCGCAGGTGATTCGCCTCAAAGCGGGCCAGATTCTGCGCCTTGGCCGCAGTGCCACGGACCCGGTGGATTTGGTGGTCAATAACCGCATTTTCGCGCGCGGTGAGCTCATCGAGATCGATGGTGAGCTAGGCGTGCGTCTCGTGCAGCTCGCGCGATGACAAGCTGGTCCGTTAGTCGCGCAGCGCCGGATGTTGGCGGACGCCCATGATCTTGTTGTTCGTTGCGTTGCTCGCCGCTGCGCCCGCTGCTTCCCCAGCGCCCGCTAGTAAACCTGCGCTCATCACCAAAGAAACCCGTCCTGATCTGTTCAGCGACGAACCACCGCCGCGTGCGGGTGTGACAGCTGAAACAACCGAGGCACCTCGCGAAACGGCCACTGGGTTTTGGCTGGGCATGTTGCTTCGCACGCTGCTCGTCCTCGGCATTGTCGTGCTGCTCGCGTATCTGCTGCTCAACAAGGGCCTCACCCGGCTCATGAAGATGACCGGGGTGAAGCAGGGGAAAAACTTGGTCTTGCTGGAGCGTTTGCCGCTCGACCAAAAACACGCGTTGTTTCTCGTTGAAGTCGAAGGACGCAGGCTCGTCGTGGGAACGGGCGAGCACACCACCACCCTGGTTGCAGATTTGAGCAGCGGGGATCGCCAAAAAAATGAGATCTCGCCTGTACCTGCTATGACCGTGAGCAGTCAGACGTTTAGCGACGGTAAGGGAACTGGGTGACAGAGCAAAGCAAACGAACACTGCGGAATGTCTCCATGGTCGCACTTGGCCTCGTGCTGATGTGTTTGCCTTGGGATGCGATTGGCGCACCACGCACGACTGACATTCGCGAAGTGCTCGGCAAAGATAGCTTTGGCAACAAGCCGCTCGTGCTCATGGTCGCCATGGGTGCGCTCACGCTGGTGCCATTCGCGCTCATGCTGATGACCAGCTTCGTGAAGATCTCGGTCGTCTTGTCGATCGTGCGCTCCGCAATTGGTACGCAGCAGATTCCGCCAACGCAGGTCATCACCGGGCTCGCCGTGGTGCTCACGGTTTACATCATGGCTCCTGTTGGCCTGGAAGTGTGGCGGGTCAACGAAGATCTGATCAAAAAAGAGTCCAGCGCTGGCGTGGTCTCAGGCGTCGCTGCCGACATGCTCATCAAAGCCGTAGAGCGCGGCCAAGAGCCCATGCGCCAGTTTCTGATCAAACACAGCCATCTCAAAGACCGCGACATGTTCTACAAGCTCGCGTGGCGTATGCGTAAGCCGATCGATCGTGACAGCCTCACGGATCAAGATTGGCTCGTGCTCATTCCCGCGTTCGTCATCAGTGAGCTCGCCGAAGCGTTTCAAATTGGCTTTGTGCTCTTTGTGCCGTTTTTGGTGGTCGACATCGTGGTGTCCAACATCTTGATGGCGCTTGGTATGCAGATGCTTTCGCCCACCACCATCTCACTGCCCTTCAAGCTTTTGCTCTTCGTCATGGTCGATGGTTGGTATTTGCTGACCAAGGGCCTCGTAGTCGGGTATCAATAGGTATGGGTAACGGTCAGCAATTCATTCAGCAGGTGATGAACCAAGGGTTGCTCCTTGTGGTTGTGATCAGCGGTCCGCCGATCATCATCTCTATGATGGTGGGTATTGCCATCTCGCTGTTCCAAGCTGTCACGCAGATTCAAGAGCAGACGCTCACCTTCGTCCCCAAGATGCTCATCATCTTTGGTGTGCTCGCGGCCATGGGCCCCTGGTTTGGCACCACCATCTTGAAGTTCGCACAGATGTGTTTTGGGACTTTCCCAGACCACTTCTACTGATTCAAAGGATTCATGGACGCTCCAAGTTGGATGGAGATGATCAAGCGCATTGGTCTCGAGTTTACCTACTCGAACCATGTGCTCGCGGTCGCTCTGGTCATGGCTCGGCTCGTGCCTTGTGTCATTCTTGCGCCGTTTTTGGGCGGCAAATCCACGCCTAACGAAGTGAAGATGGCGCTCATCGTCATGCTGACGCTGGTCGTCTATCCCTTTGTTTACGCCAATCTTCCGCCTGATGCGGTGCCGCGTGATCCGCTGCCGTTCATGGCGGTCATGTTTCGCGAGATCTTCATTGGTCTGACCATGGGGCTCGTGTCGAACCACGTGTTCTACGCCATTGAGATGGTGGGCCGCATGATCGACACAGCGCGCGGTTCGAACATGGCAGAAGTCATGGTGCCGCAGATGGAAGGTCGCGCCACACCGCTCGGCGACTTGCTCTATCAATTCTCCATCTGTTTGGTGTTCGCGCTGGGTGGGCACCGTGTTTACATTGAGACTGTGGCGCGCTCGTTCGAGCTGTTTCCGCTCACCACGTCTATTCAGTGGGAAAACCCGAGCGTCTATGTGTACTTTGATTCCGTGATGCGCATGGGCGGAGACATTCTGCTGCTGGCGCTTGGGATTTCACTGCCCGCCCAAGCGGCGGTGTTCATTGTCGACGTGGTGTTTGGTTTGCTCAACCGCGTGGCGCCCCAGCTCAACGCTTACTTCATGGCCATGCCTGTCAAAGCGATGGGCGCGCTCATCCTGCTGCTCATTTCCATGACCATGGTCGTCGCTAAGCTAGAGTGGACGGTGGAGATGATGCTCGACGAGACGGATAAAGCGCTTCGCTACTTAGCCCTGTAGTCGGCAACTACGGACAATACGGCGTGAAGTATTCCCGCGCGCCGGGTTCCGGCGTGTCGCCGTTGAACAGATCGCCAATGTACGCGGACGCTGGGGTCTGTTGGAACAACGTACTGTTGTAGTCGGTGCCTGGCACGGCGGTGTAGCTAGCGAGATCGACGTGCTGGGTTTTGAGGCACATGAAGCCCTGCGCTCTGGGCGCAGTCGTGTTCGTCAAACCGCTAGCGGGAATCGGCGCCGTACCGAAGAAGCCTGCAGGTAAGCCGCCGCAATCTGTTGGCCCGGCGTCGAGCGCGATGTTGCAGTAGTTGTTGTCTGGATTGGTGACCAGGTTTCCGCTGGAGCACATGGACGTCCAGGTTGCATTCGCCGCACTTTCGTAACGCATGGGCCTCGAGGTCGTGTCGTCGCGGAAGAAGAGATTATTACGTGCACAGACACCCGACGAAGCACCGTTCACGAAGTTGAGCGCCGACCCGTCGTCAGCCGTCGCAGAGACGGTGAAGAAGGTGTTGTGATCGATGCGTAGGCCCGCGGTGGCGGCGATGGTGACGGCGCCCATGACGCCGCCCAAAAAGACGTTGCCCGCGATTCGAGTGTTGGCCGTGTCACTGAGTACGATGGCACCCGTATCAATGTCGTTGTCGACTTGGGCGAGCGTCCCGTTGCGGAAAGTACTGTTCACAATCATGTTTCCGCTGCGCGGCGCCGTGCCTGTGCCTTCAACGAACACACCACGCGCCTCAAAACCGTTCAGCTCGCAACCAGACACGATGTTGCTGTTGCTTTCGAAGTGAAACACGGTATCGAGGCGGTTCGTTGGGCCCGCTGGGCCGCCGACGGGTTGAATGGTGAGACCATAGAACTCGTTGCCATCGTTGCCTTCGGTGAAGTGGAAGAGCTCATTGACGGAGGCAAACGCAACGTTGAGGCTCGTGCCGGCCCTCTGGTGGATGACGACTTTTAGCCCAGCCGGACCCGTCGGACCGGTTGGCGCTGGCTGCTCTAAAGTGAGCGTCGTATCGATAAAGATGAATGTTGGGAGCGCCGTGCTTCGAAAGGTCTGCATGGCGGCCGCAAGCTGCGCGCCAGTAGGTCCCGTGACGACATGGCACACGGCCGTCGTTGCTCTTCCGCCGGACCACTCGCGGCAATAGTCTTGGATGCAGTCGGGAATGGTATCTACGTCGCCACCTGGACCTGTTGAGTCGCTGCAGTTGTGGGCGCACGTCGGAACGCCATCGTCACAATCTTCTAGCGCATTGTCGACGAGGCCAGCGGGATCCGGGCCGCACAGGCCATCGCGATCTGCGTCGACCGCACCGTCATCGAAAATATTCGGCCCGCTATAGGTGGCGAACTTTCTGCAGTCGTCACACCCGTCGCCATCTAAGTCCTGGCAGATGGTTTGTGATGCGTCGTTGCTGTCGTCAGCGTCCAAAACGGTGTCGTTGTCGTCGTCTGGATCGCCCGCATCGCACAGGCCGTCAGCGTCGAAGTCGGCGCCATCATTCGAGACACTTGGTGTACCCGTGTGCTGGGAGCAGTCATTGCAGCCGTCGCCGTCGAGATCGCGGCAGACATTCGGGTTATCGTCATCGCTGTCGCTAGGATGCGGCACGCCGTCATTATCTTCGTCTGTGTCGCTGACGTTGCAGAGTCCGTTGCCGTTCAAATCGACGCCGTCGTTTGTAGGCGCATAGCTGCCAGACGAGCAATCGTTACACTGGTCATTGTCCGTATCCGCACAGAGGAGGGGACTCGTGTCATCACTGTCGGTGACTGCAACGAGGCAGCCTACGTTTGCGGCCGTACCGTCGCCCAGTCCATCGCCGTCTTTGTCGAGGCAAGTGTCTTCAGTGTCGCAGAGATTGTCGCCGTCTACGTTGTCACAGTTCTTCTCGCAGCCGTTGCTCGCGGCTCCATCGGCGTCTACGTGGCCTGGCTCGCAGCGGGTGACTGAGCAGCTCAGTGAGACGCATGCTGACTGAGCAACGAAGTCGCCGCCGCACGTGTCGTTACATCCGCCGCAATTGCTCAACGTGCCTGTTTCCACGAGATCCAAACCGTTACAGTCTTCGTCGATACCGTTGCAGGCGATCTCCGTTTTGGGTTGACACGCCGCAGC
>JBIKMD010000435.1:0-4939 GCA_044359465.1 Myxococcota bacterium | reverse complement strand
AAGCGTCACCGTTCGTTTTCTCAAAGATGGACACGTGGAACAGGATGGCGCGTTTACGCCAGGCGCTAGCGTGGGCTTGCACTACGACCTGGAGCGACTCCCGAAGTGCCGCGATACCCACAATGGTTATCCTGCGTGGGATACGGTGGCCTCTGTGCGCTTTCAACCGAGCGGCACTGTTCTCAGCCAGAGCGTGCGCGCCTTTGCGTCGCACTACGGAACGCCAACGAACGTAGCGGACCCAGTGCCGTTTGTATTTAGGGTACCTGACGATGCGACGCGCGTAGAGATTTGGTTTGAAAACAGCAGCGGCGCAGGCAGCACCTGCAAGGCCTATGATTCGAACTACGGCGCTGACTTTTCATTTTATGTGCAGCAACCTGTTGGCTGGCTTGGCAACGTCACCGTGCTCACCACGCGCGACACCAGTTTCGCCTGCGGGAATCTGCCGCTCGTCTCTGCCAGCTTTGATACTTGGACACGTGAGCGCGCCGCGATCGCGAACGTGTGTTTCGACGTTTGGCAGGAAGGTGTGACGGACGTCGACGATCCGCTGTTGTGGCAAAAGCTCGATGCTCAGCTGCGCTATCGCTTCCCGGGTGAAACCGAATGGCGCTTTGTCTATGCCAATTGGCTGTCGCGCGAAGGCAACAATGCACGTTACGCCGTCTCGCTCAAAGACCTGGATCCCTTCAGCTATCAGCACTGCGTCTCGGTTCAGGCCACGGCGAATGGTCCCTACCGCGACGCAAAGGCGGAGCTCGAAGTGGTCGTCAACGGGGTGGTACTGTCTGGTTTTGCAGTGACTTTCACTGACTACGCGAGCGGAGCGACTTGTCCCTGAGTGAGCAAACGCAACACTTCGTCCGCCGTTTTGAAACTGGAGCCTGCTGGAGCGGCAGCTAGCATGTGGCGGAGCTTCTCGATGAGCGCAGGCAATTCATTTTGCGTAAGACCCACGTGACTCATAGCGCGCACGAAGGCGTCGGGTTCGAACACCCTTAGTCTTGGGGTGTAGACAGCCACCGCAGAGGCAATGATGCGCAGAATATTCGAGCGAGAGACGACGGCGGTGCGTCCTGAAAAAACGCCATTTTCGATGATCTGCCTGGTGTGCTGACGCGTTCTCGCATCAGGTCCGCCCCCGTCAGACAACACGAGCATGCTGCAGTGTTTCATCTTCTCTTCGTTGGCTGCCACATACGACAGGAAGGGCTGGGCTTCTTCGAATGAAGGCGCTTCTTTGCTGTGAAAGAAGACCATGACCTTGTCATTAAAGCGATCAGCGAGCACTTTGGTAGAAGCGATGATCATCCCACATAAGGGTGACAACATTCCGGGCAAATAGCCACCCCTAGATTGATCTTTCGCTTTTCGCGATTTCCCTGACTTGTGATGATGGTACGCGTTGGCGTAGCCCGCGTTTACGAGGTTCCATTGCCCATCGCGTTTCTGACTCTGCTCACCGCGGTCACGATCAATGACAAAGCCACCGGGTTGAAGCTGGCGCTTCCCTCCGAGCTTTGTGTCTACGTTCCTTCCGAGCTGCGTGACGCAAGCGCGTGCGCCAACACGGGAGACACTGCGGCGCTCGTGCGACCCTCGGGCACGCCCGTGCGTGTGATTGCGCAAGCCATTGAGAAGCAGCAGAGCGGGATGGCGCATACCACGGTCATCGCCATCGCACTCGAGGCGGCGGACCACGCGACTGCAGAAGATCTCGATTCGTTCATTACGGGGATGGCGCGATCGGTGGCCAAAGTGAACAACGCCACCGCCAAAATTCGCGGTTTTGACTCGGAGGGTAAATACGACTTGCTCCGCGTGGGCGCGCAACCCGTCGTGCGCTTCGCGTTGCTGCTCGAAGCCAGTGGCAGCAGAGCGACGCAGGTCTGCTTTCTCGTTCCGGCAGGGAATGAAATGCTCGCCGTCGTCCTGAGCAGCAATGAAGTAGGCGTGGAGGCGCTAAAACCGCTTGCGGACGCAATCCTACCAACCATCCGCATGCCCAATGCGAACACTGACACCTTTGGCAAATCGAAGGCCGAGCAGCAGAGCAACTCGAACGCCACGCTCATTGGTCTGGTTGTTGGTGCTCTAGGGGCTGCTGCACTTGCGCTTTGGTTCCTGCGCCGAAGAAAACGTTAGCCCTCTATACGGGGGACAGAAGGATGGATGCGACACACTGCTTCGTAGTTGATGGTACCCATCCACGAAGCCAGTTGCTCAGCGCTAATTTCCTCTTCGCCATCACGGCCGAGCAGGGTTGCGGTTGATCCCGCGCGCGCTTCTGGAATGTGAGTGACGTCGATCATGAACATATTCATGCAAATGCGGCCGCGCACGGGCGCGCGTTGCCCGAGCACCAGCACATGCGCGGCATTCGACAAGCGCCGGTCGTAGCCTTCGTAGTAACCGAGCGGAAGCACCGCAATACGCGTGGGATGCGTCGTGCGATAGGTGCGTCCGTAACCAACATAGGATCCAGACGCGACGTCTTTCACTTGGATGATTCGCGCGCGCCAAGCGAGCGCCGGGGTGAGTGTGGCAGGCGTCTTGTCTACCCCGTCAGCTTGGCGCTGCAGTGCAGTCGCGAACGTTTCTTTTGATGGCCACAAACCGTACGAGGCAATGCCTGTGCGCACCAGGCCGGCATGGGTATTGGGATACAAGAGGGTCGCCGCAGAGTTCGCCACATGCGGTACGGGGATGGTCAACCCCGCTTCGCGAAACGCTGCGAGCGCAAGATCGAACTGCTCAATCTGTTTTTTTGCGAACGCATGGTTGGTTGAGTCTTCAATGTCGGCAAAATGAGTCGTGAGCCCCTCGAGTGTTAGCCCCGGCAGCGTGCTGATCAGCCGTCCAAGCTCGAGCGCTTGCGGGAGCAGCAAGCCCTGCCGGTTGGTGCCTGTTTCCAACTTGATGTGCACGCCGACTTTCACGCCGCGCGCATGCGCCACGGCCGAGAGGGCACGTGCGGCTGAGGTGTCGAAGAGAACCACGCGCGCGCTGGTGTCGAGCACTTTGTCGTAGGCTTCTTCCGGAATGAAGCCGCACACATAAATGGGCGCTGCAATGCTCGCATGGCGGAGCTGTACGGCCTCTTCTATGGCATTGACGATGAGCCAATCCGCGCCCCCGCGCAAAAAGGCGGACGCAGCAAGTGTGATGCCGTGCCCGTAGGCGTCACTTTTCACCACGACGCCGAGCCGCGTGCCCGGTGAAAGCCGCGCCTTCAAAACGCGAGCGTTGCTTTCGAGCGCGGCCGACGAAATTTCGCACCAGGTCGTATGCACGTACACAACAAAGCGTCGAAGCCGTTAAAAACACAAGACTAGAGAATTAAACGCGTTTACTCTCCGCGCATGGCAATCGGGTCAGTGCCGCCACGCGCGAACGTGCCTTTGGCTACATCAGTCGAAGCTCAGAAGGCCGAAGCCGCGCCAGGCGAGCCTAAGAAAAAGATCGATAAAGACGAGCTGCAGAAAGGCGCGCTGCCAAAGCCTGCCGGGGCGCTGGGTCAAGCCGGATTGCCTGCGCCGCCCAAAGGAGATTTTGCCGATGTGTCCGCGCACATCGAGGCGTTCACTACGCTCGGTGGGCAGGTGGGGGATGTGCCCGAGGGCGTGCGAATTGCTGGGGCGCTCGAGCTCAACCTCAGCGCGCTGGAGCAGCGCCCAGGCATTGCGAGCCTGGGCTTCGACAAGACCCAAATTGCAGCCACGACGGATCTTCTGGCGTTGATTCGCGACGGGATGCTGGAAGTGCCGCGCGACATCGAACAGGCCTTGAATGACAAACAAGCGCTGATGTTTGCGCCGCTGCCGCAAGCGGCGCTCAGCGAGCAATTGAAGAAGCTCGGTCCAAACGAGCAAGAGGCATTCTTGAAGCTCGCCGAACAACTTGGCTCGGCGTTCGCTTCGCTGTCCAAGAAACAAGGAGGTGTGAAGCAAGACGCGGCGCGCAAGCTCCGTCTCGAGGCGCTCAAAAAGAAGAAGGGTTTGCGGCTCTCTTCTTTGCTTGATCTAGAAGACATCGAACCTGAAGAGCTACGGGACCTGCTTCGCCGCGCCAAGCATGGGAGTAGCGAAGAAGAGGCAGAAGAACCGGAGGCGTCAGAACAAGCACCGCCAAAGAGCAAAGCAGAACGAACACTCGATCGCGAAGCGCTGCTCGAACGTGAGCTTCAGGCGATCGCGTCGATGCGTCAGGTGGTTTTGCCTGATCTCGATCTGGTGGCGCTAGAACGTGCGTTTGCTTCATCGATGCCGTCGCTCAAGGGCCTAGATGCCGACACGCTTGCGGACATGTTGCTCGTGCAGGCCGGTGCAGAAAGTGAACAGAATCTGGGTACTTTGCTCGATGAGGCAAAACACCTCGATGAGGTGGGGCGCGGGCTAAAGAAGAAGCTAACGCAGCAAGAGCAGCTACACGGTGAAGCGCGCAGTGAGCTGCGAAGGCGCTATGAGGATCGTTGCCGGCTCGATACAGCGCATCCAAGTCGCATCGACGCGCGAGCGGTTTCATTCGACGCGTACTGCGAGGAACAAAAATTATGGCTCGCGGCTGGTGATCCAAACGTGCCAGAGGCGGTCAAAGTCGTTCTGCGTTTGTCTCCGAAAGAGGCTTTTGTCGCGGCGGCGCGGCTTGACATTGCCGAGCTATCGCTCCGTGAGGTGCAGGCCTTCGCGCAAAGGACGCATAATAAGATGGAAGAGACACACGCGAGTCGAGATGCGTTGTCCGCGAGGCTCGAGTTCTACCTAGAGCGCCGCGCCAGCTTCTCGTCCATGCTGCGCGCCATGATCGCGCACGCGGGAGCAAAAGCGTGAGCGCAGAGCGCGCCGGACATCTCGCCCGTTTTGGTTGGCAGGCTGTCAAAGCGGGATCCGTCGATCAGGCCTGCGTGGCGCTCGCCGAAGCCGTGCAGCTAGCGCCG
>JBIKMD010001040.1:0-2675 GCA_044359465.1 Myxococcota bacterium | reverse complement strand
CCGACTATTGGGCTGCGTATGGCGTCGCGCTGACCAAAGCACTGCGTTTCGGCGATGCCGTCGAAGCGTATCGCCGCAGTGTCGCGCTTGATTCCAAGAACATCTTCGTTTGGTGCAACCTTGCCGAAGTGTCGCTCGAGCGCAGCGACTATGCCACTGCTGCCGTCGCGATCAAACGCTGCATGGAACTCGACCCCAAGGCTGAACATCCGTCGGGTTTGCGCGCGCGTGCGCTCGTGCGTCGAGCCGAAAAGAAACTCAAAATCCGTCCGCGCTGACCTGCCTGGTTAACGCTGCTCGATAAACGTGCGCAATCCGCTGCCAGCGTGGAAAATCTTGGGCAGTGAGCGACGAACACAAACAGCTTCTGGAAAAACTGCGCGCTGAGTTCGTGCGTGAATTTTCCTCTGAGCTCGGCCGCTTAGAGCCGGTGCTCGAAGCGAGTCGTAATGGTTTGCAGTCGCGCGCTGAGGCCGTCGCCGCCGCCGGAGAGTTTTTTCACCGGCTCGCAGGTGTTGCCGAGACCTTTGGCTTGACGACGCTCGGGCGCCTCGCGTCTGTGTGCGACCGGATTGCCGATTTGGCCAAAGGCTCACACACGCCAAAGGAGCAGGATCAGTTTTTCGAGATCATGTGCATTGGTGCTGGTGCAACCCACGACTCCTTCATAGAGCTCGACGTGACGGCGGCTGCGCCACAAACCATGGTCTTCCCAGCACCGCGCCGCGTCATTACCTCGCCACTTTTTGAGTCGGGGCGCGCCGCCACCATCGCCATCGTTGATGACGATGCGACGAGCGGACAAATCATCACCGCTTGCCTGGAGTCGACCGGTTATCAAACCACGCTCATTCGTGATCCACGCGTGGCGGCGGAGAACCTTGCGCGTTCGCTGCCGGATTTGATTTTGCTCGACGTGGCCATGCCCGAGCTCGACGGTTTTGCATTGTGCGAGATTTTGCGTCGTAACTCCGCGCTGGCGCTGGTGCCCATTCTATTCGTCACTGCGAAAAACGACACCACCCAAAAAGTTCGCGGCCTCACCGTCGGCGGCAATGACTACATTGAAAAGCCATTTGTGCCCGACGAGCTGGTCGCCCGCGTTGCCGCGCATCTTGAGCGCCTGCGCACGATTCGGGAGCTCGCCATTCGCGATAGCCTGACTGGTGTGTTCAATCACAAATACGTCGAAGGGCTCATCGATCAGGAAGTCAAACGCGCCGAGCGCTACGTGGCGCCTCTGTCGTTCGCCATCGTCGACATCGACCATTTCAAGACCATCAATGACACCCATGGCCACCAAACCGGCGACGCCGTGCTTAGTCGGGTGGTTCGTCACATCTCTGGGCAGCTACGCACCAGCGATTCTGTGGGGCGCTGGGGTGGGGATGAGTTCGTTGTGTTGCTCACGGAAACGCCTTTGGATGCGGCCGAGGGCGTTATGCGGCGCGTAGGTGTCAGCGTTCGTAACGCTTCCCAAGGCGAGGTCCAGGTCACTGCTAGCATTGGTGTGGCAGGCCTTCGCCCCGGGGATTCCATGGCATCGATCATCGAACGGGCGGACAAGGCGCTGTACCAGGCAAAGAAAAGTGGGCGCAATCAAGTTGCGCGTGAAGGCTAATCCGGTAGATTGCGCGCGGCCCCTAGAATTCAATGCTGAGTTGAGGTTATGGCGGGGCCGTTTCATTAGTGTTTACGGAGGTATCGCTTCATGGGCTCCCCCGCGGTGGCTTTGGACCCGGAAATTGCGCGCGCGACGCTTGTTAAAGGCAACAACGACTTTCACAGCGTCACGGAAAAAGTCGCTGTTATCGTGGAGCAAAAGACGCCTAAAGCGTGGTTCGTCCTGTTTGCTCTCTCGGCCTCGCTTGCGGGTGTCTGGGTGGCGTCAGTCGGCTGGCTCGTGTGGGAAGGCATTGGCGTGTGGGGTCTCAACCAGCCCATTGGTTGGGCTTGGGACATCACCGGCTTCGTGTTTTGGGTCGGTATCGGTCACGCCGGTACACTCATCTCCGCTATTCTTTTCTTGTTCCGTCAGAAGTGGCGCACCTCGATTAACCGCGCCGCAGAGGCCATGACGCTGTTCGCAGTGCTATGCGCGCTCAGCTACGTCGGTATTCACACCGGCCGTCCATGGAATGCCTACTGGTTCCTGCCAGTCCCCAACCAAATGGGCATTTGGCAAAACTACCGCAGCCCGCTGACCTGGGACTTCTTCGCACTCAACACCTACTTCACGGTGTCGTTGCTGTTCTGGTACGTCGGACTAATCCCTGACCTTGCTACTTTGCGCGATCGCTCGAAGACGACGCTCCGCAGGGTGATCTTCGGCATTCTGAGCATGGGTTGGCGCGGCTCCAACCGTCACTGGCGCCACTACGAGAAGGCGTACCTGCTGCTCGCAGGCTTGTCGACGCCGCTCGTCTTGTCCGTGCACACCATCGTTTCCTTCGACTTTGCGACCTCGGTCATCCCGGGCTGGCACACCACGATTTTCCCGCCGTACTTCGTAGCGGGCGCCATCTTTGGTGGTTTTGCGATGGTGAACATCTTGCTCATTCCGTGTCGCGAGTGGTTCGGGCTCAAAGAGCTCATCACGATTCGCCACATTGAGAACATGAACAAGGTCATTCTGACGACCGGCATGCTCGTTGGTTACGCGTACTCGATGGAGT
>JBIKMD010000143.1:0-7635 GCA_044359465.1 Myxococcota bacterium | reverse complement strand
GCCGCACGCTAGACAACGGCGTGCTCGAAGTGCGCGTCGAAGGTCACTCCACGCTCCCAGGCAAAGCGCTCTTCGACGTGTTGTGGAACCATCCGGAAGTTCCCAAATGGAACAAATATGCCAAGCGCACTGAGATTCTTCGTGAGCATGGACGTGAGCGCATTGTCTATGAACAGCTCAAAGTTCCCATCGTCAAAGACCGTGACTACACAACGCGCGGCCGCTACGACATTCAACCCTCTGGTCTCATTCAACTGTTCTGGGAAGGCGCGAGCGAGCTAGGGCCACCGGAAAACAAAGACCATGTCCGCATTAAGCTCACGCAGGGGAGTTGGACGCTGGAACCTACGCCCGACGGCGGCTGTGATTTCACCTACATCGTGGCTAGCGAAGCGGGCGGGGGCGTGCCCAATTGGCTGATTAAGGGCGCACAAACCGACGGTGCACCAGATTTTGTGACGACGGTCATCGCACGCGCCAAAGCGCTGCAATCGCGTTGACTACTTTTTAGGGGCTGCGGGCGTCTGAGCGACAGGGACCGGCCTCGTGGTGAGTGCGCGAAGCACGTCCACGTCTGCTAGCGCGCGCAGTTGTTCATTCGCACCAAACAACGTGGTGCCAAGCGAGTTGCTCGCGCCAATGACCGTGAGCTTCTCGATGTTGACGTCTTTCATGGTCGCCGTGAGCTTCTCGAATACAGGCAGAAGCTTCTGCACGACCAGCGCGTCACGACCCGCGTTACCCGCCGCAGCGTAGGCCGTGGCCAGCTTTTCGATCGCAATCGCGCCTGCGCGGCCATCCGCGAGCACGCGCGCCGCACCGGCCTTCGCTTCAGCTTCGAGTTGCTGGCGCTTTGCTTCCGCAGGCGCCACGACGTCTGCTTCGAGCTTGCGGCGAATTTGTTCAGCGCGCGCTTCCCAGCTCTTGACCTGCGCCTTGGCCTCCGCCACTTGCGCAGCCACTTGGCCACGTGCCTCTGCGATGAGCGCCGCACGCTGCGTGAGCGCTTCATTCTTACGTCGCTCCATTTCTTTGCTCGCCACCCGCGTTTCCGCATCGATCTTGGCGATTTCGGAGTTCATTCCGTTGTGTGCTTTTTGGATTAGCGCCGTCACTTGCGCGCGCACTTCGCCAATACGGGCGTCTTTGCGCACCGCTGCGCCGCGAACACGCCCAACGCTCGTGAGGTAACCAACGTCGTCAGAGATGTTTTGGATCTGCAAGTTATCGAGCACGAGGCCGAGTCGCTGCATGTCGCGATGCGCTTCTTCGACGAGCTTCTGCTGAAACATCGCTTTCTTCTGGTTGATCTCCTCGGGCGTCAGCTCGGCGATGACGCCGCGCAAGTTGCCCTCGAGCGTGTCCTTCGCGACATAGATGAGCTGTTCGGCCGTACAACCAAGAAAACGTTCGAGCGCGTTATGCAGGAGCGGCTCTTCGCTCGGAAATTTGATGTTTGCGACCGCCACCACGTTCAGCGGAATACCGCCACGCGAGAACGCGTTCTTCACGCCCAGCTCGATCGGAATATTCGTGAGCGCCATGCGATCGACGCGTTCGATAATCGGCCAGCGCATGGCCCGCCCACCGCGCACAACGCGAAACCCAATCTCTGTTTTTTCGTTCGGTGCCGCCTCGGCTAAGTGGAACGTGCGGCCAGAAAAGATGAGCACTTCATTCGGTGAACAGACGTAGGTGTTTTTCACCACCGTCGCGACAATGAACACACCCGCAACGAACAACACACCAATGACGATCGCTATTGCTTCCATTGGATCAACCTTTCGCTTCTGTGTTCGACAAGATGCTGGCAACGTCTACGCCTGTGAGCTCACGCAAGGAGCCGAGCACACGCAGCACCGCTTCGGGATAGCTCGCCGCCAAAGCCGCGAGCGCTTTGCCATCACCGTTGTCGATGAGTTGAACCTTGCCGATATCGACGTTTTCCATTTTTGCAGCCACTTGCCCCACGAGCGTATCGAGCTGCGAGAGGACAAAAAGCTCGCGCACTTTGGGTCCGCCTTTTTGCAGCGCTGACGCCATCATCTCGAGAATCTGCGCATTGGCGAGACCAATCTCTCTGCGTTGCGCCGCCTGACCCTCGGCAAGCAACTCCGCGGCTCGGCGCTGCGCCTCAGCAGGCAGCACGACCTCCGCGTACAGGCGCTTGGTCTCGAGCTGCTGCCGTACCTCCTGCAGCTCTTGCTCCGCTTCGGCGCGCGCTTGATCTGCGGCAGCCGCGGCCTCGCGTTCAACAGACTTCGCTTCACCTTCCAAGCGACCAATAAGAGCACGCAGCTCGTTGCGTTTCGTCGCGGTACCAATCTCGGCGTCTTTGCTCGCAACCTCTGCTTGCTGACGCGCCCCTGCTTCTTCCTGCGTGACCTCTTGTGACGCCTGGCTCTCGGCATTCTCGGCGTCACGAATTGCGTTGGCGATCTGGGTACGACCGATGTTGACGAGGTATTGCGCCTCGTCGTCAACGCGCAGCACCTTGAGTGTGTCGAGGTGCAAGCCCATCTTGTCAAAGGCTTCACCTACGAGCTCGAGCACCTTGTTGGCGAACTCGATGCGATCCTGGTTCACTTGTTCCGGCGTGAGCTGCGCGATCACGCCGCGGAGCAAACCCTCGAGCGTTTGTTTGGCTGCCGTGCGAATGTTCTCGAGCGGCAAATCGAGAAAGCGTTCGACTGCGTTGTAAACAAAGCGTGGGTCACTCGTGATCTTCACATTGGCAATGGCATGCACATCGAGCGGAATGCCGCCCATCGACAGGCAGCGCACCACCTGCAGCTCAATAGGAATGAGGCGTACATCCATGCGCTTGACCGACTGCAAGAATGGAAGCCGCCAATGCCGGCCGGCTTGAATGACGGTAAAGTTGAGCGACTTACCGCCAGGCAGATCGTGTTTGCGGCCGCTAACGACGAGCAGCTCATGCGGCTTGCAAATGAAGAGGAACTGCCTCGCGACGGTCAGCAGAACCATCATGCCCACACCAGTAGCGATGGCAACGAGAATGGCTACATCGTTCATAGGCCGCGAAATTTAGCCGCGCAGCCACGACCCCACCATTTTATATGGACGCGTTCATTCGGACTTGGCGGGATGTTTAGACACGATGGCCTGACCTTTTTGCATCTCGACGATCACCACCCGCTCACCCGCACCAAGCGACTCATCCATACTCGTGGCCAAAACATCGAGCATCCCGTCTGGCAGCTGAACGCGGATTTGCCCCGCCGCTTTAGGGCCCACATCAACGAGCACCGTGGCAGCTTTGCCGACGATGTCTGAACCTTTGGTCGTGCCAAAGGACGAACCAGCGTCGCGAAACACGCGCGACAGCACGACACGAGCGGCCATGGCAGAAGCCAAACCTACCGCTACTGCCAAGCCGGCGACAATCGGAGCGGGTGTGCCAGTGAGCCACGTCAGCAGCACGCCCGTCGAGCCGCCGAACGCCAAAAAATACGTCCAAAAGCGCAGAGAAAAGAACCCCACCGGACTTTCGCCTGCGTGCACGGGGGAGTCTGTGGCGCCGAGACCAGCATCATGATCATGGTCGCCAGAAAAGATGGAGACACTCAGGAGAATCAGGCCCACGATGCCGCAGAAAAGGTAAACGGAGAGCATGGGTCTACGTTATCATCATCGCGTGGACCCAGCAGGCTTGAAATCAGGCTCACGCCTCGGCGCTTACACCGTGCTCAAAAAGCTCGGCGAAGGCGGGATGAGCCTGGTCTATCTGGCGGAGCATTCTACGCTCGGCCGGCTTGTAGCGCTCAAAGTGCTGCGTGCGGAGTTCAGCGGTAACGCAGACGCGGTGCAGCGCTTTTTCTTGGAAGCCCGCGCGGTCAACCAGATTCGCCACCCACACATCGTCGACATCACGGACTTCTCTGCGAACGAAGGTGGCGAAGCCTACTACGTCATGGAGTTCATGGAGGGCGCAGACGTTGAGGGACTCCTCGACAAGCGCCAGATCACATTGCTGCGTGCCATCGAGATCGCAAAACAAGCAGCCTCCGCGCTCGAAGCCGTGCACGAGGCCGGCGTCGTTCACCGCGATTTCAAGTGCGGCAACGTCTTTGTGACGACGGACAGCGCAGACAATGATTGGGTCAAGGTCATCGATTTTGGCATCGCCAAGCTCAATGATCCCCACAGCCGCCGCATTGGCGACACACTCGAAGGTGTGGCCGCCGGCACGCCCGAGTACATCTCGCCCGAACAAGCCCTCGCAAAAGAAGTCGATGCGCGAAGCGACATCTACAGCTTTGGTGTCTTCCTCTACCAAATGGTCACAGGGCTCGTTCCGTTCAGAGGAAAAGACGCAAACGAAATCGTGCGAAAACATCTCTACGAACGCGCACGCAGCCCGCGCCGCGTCAAAGGGCTTCCGCACGCTATCCCACGCGCGCTCGATGATTTGATCATGCGTTGTTTGGCAAAGAAGCCAGAGCGCCGTCCGCAGACGATGAAGGACATTCAAGACGAGCTCTCGATGATCGCAGATACGGTGCGCTACGAGCTCGCACTGCGCCAGAGGCGGTGGCTACGAGCAGCCGTCGTCGCCACCATTTGTATGGCCTTGGTGGTTGGAAGCGCGGGTACGGACGCGCTGCTCGGTGAACGCCCTGGACGCACCGCGCTTTCGCTCGCAAGCCGCGTCGCTAGCGCCACGCGAACAACACTAACCCGCGTACGCGAAAACGAAGTCGCTGTGGCGGCTGCGGCCGTTTTTCCGATGGGTGCAGCGCCAACGCCTGCGGCAGTCATTCCCATGGTCACAGAGCCAACGCCTGCGTCAGCACCAGCTTCAGCCCCCATCACTGCGCCTGCTCCGGCCGTCGAAACGGAAAAAGTGCAAATCGAAAAACCCAAACGCCACAAGAAACACCGGCACTAATGCTTACCACTCCCCGTTTGGATACGTTTTCCACTTACATGCGTGAGTTACCAAATGGCCTCGAGAGTTATCCCGACTGCCGCTCGCGAGGCGACATCGTGAAGCAGCAGGTGCAAGAGCTGAACGCAAAACGCGCCTCGGGTGAGCTGACAGACATTCCAGGCACACTGCTCACGCTGCTCAAAGAGCCGCTTACGGCCTGGATTCCTGAGACCCACCCGCAAGCGATTCTCGCCGCGCATCGGGATGTGCTCTTCAAAGACGATGACGCGTTTTTTGAGTACACGGTGAGCTCGGTGAAAGGGTTATTCTCGAAGCCGCTGTACCGCATGTTGTTCAAGGTGCTCACGCCGAGTGTTGTCGTGAGCGGCGCAACCAAACGTTTCGCCTCGTTTCATACTGGTGCGCAGCTTTGGATGCGGCGCTCAGAAACTCGCGAGAACCGTCAAGTATACTCGCTCGAGCTCTGTCACCCGCCGGCCTTGTTCGCACTGCTGCAGCGCAAGGTATTCTGCGGATCGTTTCGCGTTGCCGCCGAGCTAGCAGGTGCGAAAGACGTACGAACAGGCGTGGTGGACATGAAGCCAGAGTCGACGTTCTACGAAGTGAGTTGGGCGAAATAATTTCGTGTGTACTACGCGGCCGTAGGACGCAAACCAGCAGCAGACAACGACGCCATGAGCGCTTCAATGTGGTCGAAGCCGCGCGTCTCGAGCACCAAGTCCACTTCCGTGTCTGCGAGCGCAAGCCGCTGTGAGACGCGCTCATGGTGCACTTCGAGGACGTTGGCGCCGGCTTTGGCCACATGGTTGAGGAGCGCAGCAAGCTGACCCGGCCGGTCTGGGAGAATGACGGACAAGCGAGTGCGTCGACCGTCCTTGATCAACGCGCGTTCAATAATCCGCGAAACCAAATTCACGTTGATGTTGCCGCCGCAAATACCAACGACCACGTTTTTGCCTTCTAGCCCGAGCTTGCGATGAATCAACGCGGCCATGGGCGCAGCGCCGGCGCCCTCTGCGACGGTCTTTTCCTTTTCGATGAGCTGAAGGACGGCGTTCGCGATCTCTTCCTCGTCCACAGTGACGATGCGATCGACGTACTTCTTCACATGCTCCAGCGTGAGCGCGCTCACCGTGCGCACGGCAATGCCGTCGGCAATGGTTTGCGCACTCGGCATGGTGACCACTTCACCCTTCTCAACGGAGGCGCGCATGCTGTCGATGCTCGCCATATTGACCCCAATGATCTCCACACCCGGTCGTAATGCTTTGACAGCGGTCGACAGACCAGAAATCAACCCGCCTCCGCCAATCGCCACGATGATCGCATCTACGTTGGGCAAGTCCTCCAGAATCTCAATGCCGATTGTGCCCTGGCCCGCAATCACGAGCGGATCATCGAAGGCATGCACGAAGATCTGGCCGCGCTCTTTCTCGATCTCCCGCGCGCGTGCATACGCATCGTCGTAGTTGGCGCCGTACAGCACCACTTCCGCCCCGTATTGCCGGGTCGCACGCACTTTTATGAGCGGACTCATTTCCGGCATGACGATGGTCGCAGGAATTCCCAAGCGCTGTGCGTGATAGGCGACGCCCTGCGCGTGATTTCCGGCGCTTGCGGCAATGACACCACGCGCACGCTCCGCGCTATTGAGGCACGCGAGCTTATTGCAGGCGCCGCGCTCTTTGAAGGATCCCGTGCGCTGCAAGTTCTCGAGCTTCACGTAGACGTGACAGCCGAGCTCCGCAGACAACGAATCGCTCTTGGGCATGGGCGAGCGCTGGACCTGACCAGCGATGCGTTCACTCGCGCGTTGAATGTCTTGAAGGGTGACTAGTTTTGTCATCGTTACTTCACCGGCGCTGATGCTGGCGCACTCGTTGGCTGATCATTTTCTTGGCCATCGCTCCAAGACTCCTCGCCTGTTTCCTCACGGTCTTCGCTGACCGACGCAACCGGCGTACCTTCGTTGAGCACTTTTGCACGAGGGCCAAATGCCACAGACAAATCCGCGCGCACCACAATGCGATCGCCCTCGTCGGTGGCCGAATAATTCACAATGGTGATGCTCCCGTAGAGCTGCGGATCCTGCAATCCACGGGCGTTTGCAAACACCAGAACCGCATCGCGAAACAACGCCCGGTCGGCTCGGTCCTGCGCCACTGCCAAATCGAGGCCCGACGCTTCGGTTTGTACCCGAACGACCTGCAACCCGCGCAGGGCCGCTAGCTCAGCCTCCGTCCGCTTCAAACGAATGGTGGCGCGTTGACCGACTGGCTTTCTAGGTTCAGAGGCAGGGGTCACGCCCGCGCTCGCTGCCTCACCCACCAGCTTGAGCAGCGGTCGCGATCGGCTGCGGTCGAGCACGAAACGAACGTTCCACTTCACGAGGCCCGCGCGCGCAGCCGCCCGAGCTTCCGCCACGGGCCTCGCGAGATCTGGCTTCTTGAGCGCGGACAGTCCCGTGATGACCAGCTCTGGCTCGGGCGCCGCGGCACTAAGCGTGGCGCAGGAACTGAGCGCAAGCAACAACAAGCTGAGACCCAGCCGATAGGCACTGCGGTCACCGACGGAAAGGGTTTTGAGAGCGGTTCTTAGACGCTGAAGGACGGGCACAAAGCGGGACCTAGCACGATTCAATTGCAACGCAACGGGCTGACGCTATGCTGCGGGCACCTTGAACTCACAGCGTTACAAAAAGATCGTGCAAGCGCTGTTCG
>JBIKMD010000142.1:0-7684 GCA_044359465.1 Myxococcota bacterium | reverse complement strand
AACGCCTTCGTTCGAGCGTAAGCAAAGCCGAGCCGCGTTCGAAGGTCGCGTTCGATCGACAGGCGACGCCGCCAATCGCGCCGCAGTCAGCACTCTCATGGTCCCGATCAACGTTGGGTCGTGACGCTCAGGCGCAGCGCGGCCGGAAGTCTTCGAGTAGCGCAGTATGCCATTTTTCGCCCCGACAACTGTGGCTGTCGGTGTGTCGCTTCCACTTGCGGCATCGGCATTGCACTCGTTAACCAACTGGTGCGGTGAGGCCTCGGTTCGGCTTGTAACGCGTTGCTCTCGCTTTTCCAAAGCGCACCACGCGGCGCTCTTTGACGAGTTGCCGCAGTGCGCGCAGCACGGTGCTCACAGAAGCATCGAGGGAGTGCGCGAGCTCGGTGACCGTCGCCTGCTCGAGCTCACTGAGGCGTTCGAGCACCACATCTTCATGGCGCCGCTTTTTGACGGAGACGTTCGTAGTGACCGAGCGCGACGACAACACTGGCGCCTCGTCGCGATCCCAAAGCGGCGCATGTTTGGGTTGCTCAGGCAGCGCACCCGCGAGGTGCAGCGCTACGGTCAACGCGTAACCGCTGTCGCTTACGCGCACGAAGTCGCCATGTGGCGCCAGGAATGTGCGCAAGCGGTGAATGGTCGTGCGCACCGGCGGATCATGGCGGAGCGGGTGGTACTCATGCCGCCCCCACAGGTGTGCGGCGATCTGTTCTTTGCTGGCTTCGCCCGCGGCAAGCACGGACAAAAGCGCCGGGACCCAGCGTGGCGGACGCTTTTGTACCACCACGCTGTCGTTGCCTTCGATGATGATCACGTCCTCTGCGGGAACGACGATCACGCGCTGCGCGGGCGTGAAGCCGAAGAGCTCTGGGATCAACCCAAACAGCTTCGCATCGATGATGCGCGCAAGCAGACGCGCATCGCGATTGGAGACGCCGCGCAGCAGCGGCGTGAGCTGGTCTTCCGCAAACGGGTCGTAAGTCGTCTCGCCGGGGGTGAACTGTGCGAGCGCCGCACGGGCAAAATAGCTATCGCTTGCGGCGGCGAGTTGCAGGAGCTCGGCCTCTGCAGAAGCACGCTTGTTCGGGTCTGCGAGCATCGCAAACGCGAGCGCTTGCGCGCGGTAACCAAGCTCCGAAGCGTCGGTCATGGTGAGCGCTTGATCGATGAGCGCGCCAAGTGCTGCCGCGCCGTGTGTGAAGCGCATGGTGCGCAGGCGTGCGAGCAAATTCCCCACTTTGGCCCGGCGTGTATCCCCACGCAGGGCTTGCGCATCAGCGAGGGCCAAAGAGGCAAGGGCATCGCGGCGTTCGCCTCGCATGGCCAGCAGCACAGCGCGTTCGTTCAGGAGCGAACGCTGCGAATACGAATCATGCGCTTTCTTCTTCATGAGCGTGTTCAAACGATCGAGCGCTTCTTGGGTGGGGCGAAAGACAGCGGTGTAAGTCGCGAGCGCGCAGTCGATGGCGAAGACGTTTTGGTCGAGCCGTAACTTCTGCGCTTGGCGCCGGTTTTGCTCGAGCACGGCGGCGCCGCGTTCTAGACGGCCGAGCTGGATGAGCGCGTGGCCTCGCAAGTCCGTGCTGAGGAGCACGGCGTAGGCGAAAGAGGAGCGGTGTGCCATGCGCAGTGCGCGGAGTGCGTTGCGCTCGGCTGCTGCAAGTTGACCCGTGAAGTAGCGCTGACAGGCGAGGCCTTGAAAGATCAGCGCACGCGCCCAGGGATCGGCAGAACGGCGGCTCGCAAAGTTAGCGGTGACTAAGAATTGTTCGCTGCGAGCGAATTGGCCTCCGCGGGCAAAAGCGAGCCCAATGAAAAAGTGACAAAGGACGCGGGTTCGAACGTCTGTTCCTCCGCGGGCCCGCCATGCCTCGAAGACTGCCTGCGCCTCGTCATTACGGTTGACGAAAGACAACGCGCCTACCGCAAAGCCAATGTCGACGTCCGCGAAGCCTGCCGGATTGTCGACCGTGGCTTCGAGCACTGCCGCGTAGCGCCCAGCGTAAAACGCTTGCGCAATCTCGCTTTCGCCCACGTTCACCCGGTTCAGATGCGGCGAACGGCATTTGAACGCAAGCGTCCCAAAAAAGTCGGCTACCGGTTGCTTTGTTTTGGCGTCACCAGGCAGAGCACCGGGAGTGGATTTCTCCGATCTCAATGAAGCGCAAACGGCGGCGGTCGTACACCGCGGCGGCCCTTTGCTCGTGTTCGCTGGCGCGGGCTCTGGAAAGACCCGTGTCATCACGCGGCGGATTGCTTACGCCATCGAGCAGCGCTGGGTAGATGCTTACGGCGTCGTGGCGCTCACCTTCACCAACAAAGCCGCGCGCGAAATGACCGAGCGTGTCAGTCATTTGCTGGGCGGTTATCTGCAGGGACTGACGGTTGGCACCTTTCACAGCACCTGCGCCAAATGGCTACGCATCTACGGACCGCGTTTTGGCCGTCGTGGTGATTTTGTCATCTATGATAGCGACGATCAAAAAGCCGTCGTACGCCGCGTCCTGAATGAGATGAACATCGACTCGGCCGCAGTGTCGCCCAAGCTCGTCGCGCAGCGGCTCGATCGCAGCAAGAACGAAGGCAAAGGCCCCAAAGAGGTTGAGGGCGGGTTCGACGAGCTCTCACGCGTGTTCCCCTCGATCTATGCGCGTTATGAAGCGGCGCTGCAAAAGGCCAACGCGCTCGATTTTGGCGATTTGGTTTTGCATACCGTTCGTATGCTCGAGAGCGAGCCTGAGGCTCAGCGCTTTTTTAATGCGCGCTTTTCCATGGTGCTCGTTGACGAATACCAAGACACCAACGCCGTGCAGTACCGCTTGCTGCGCGCGCTTGCGCCTCCTCCTTCGCCCGAGCTCTGCGTCGTTGGTGACGATGATCAGTCGATCTACAAGTTCCGCGGCGCCGACGTGGGGAACATTCTAGCGTTTCGGCGTGACTATCCGAACGTAGCGGTGGTGAAGCTCGAAGAGAACTACCGCAGCGTGCAGGCTGTGCTCGATGTGTCGAACGCCGTCATCAAGAACAACCGCAGGCGCGAGCCCAAGGCGCTCAAAGCGACGCGTGCTGGGGGTGAGAAGCCGCAGCTCGTGATTCATGGCGACGAGCGTGAAGAGGCCATGTTCACGGCGCAGTATGCTGCGCGCCACGTGCAAAGCGGCGGCAAGCTCGAAGATGTGGCCGTCTTGTTTCGGCAAAATGCGCAATCGCGTGTTCTGGAAGAAGCGTTCAGTCGCGCGCGAATTCCGTTTCTGCTCGTAGGTGGGCAGCGCTTCTATGAACGCGCAGAAGTCAAAGATGCGCTTGCGTATCTGCGCTTGCTCGCCAATCCAGACAGCGAGATTGATTTGCTGCGGGTCATCAATACGCCCGCGCGCGGCATTGGTGACAAGACCATTGAACGAATGACCCTCGCTGCACGCGCGGCGAATGTGCGCTTGCTCGACATCGTGCTGGCTGAAACGCGCGTGCTCAGCGAGTGTGGTCTTGGCGCGGCAGCGGTCGATAAAGTGGTGGGTTTTGCGCAGCTCGTGCGCTCGCTCCGTGAAGTGGTGGAGACGCAGCCACCACCGAGCGTGGTGACGCAAGTGCTCGCGCAGAGCGGGCTCTTGCAAGCGCTCCAGCAAGACGAGTCGATTGAGGCCGAAGGACGCGTCAAAAACCTCGAAGAGCTTCTGAACGCAGTTGCCGAGTGGTACGGCGCGCGGCCTGATGGAACGCTCGCGCAGTATCTAGAAGAGCTTGCGCTCCTTGCTGACATTGACGCGATGAAGGGCAACGTGCCGCGGGTCACGCTCATGACCTTGCACTCGGCCAAAGGGCTCGAGTTCAAACACGTGCTCCTCATTGGTTTGGAAGACGGTTTGTTCCCCGTGCAGCGCAACGACGGGTCGGAGATGGACGTAGAAGAAGAACGGCGCTTGTTCTACGTGGGCGTCACACGCGCCATGGATAAGCTCACCTTGTCTGCGTGCCAAACACGTCTGCTCTACGGCAATCGCCAGGTGATGGAGCCCTCGCGCTTCTTGTTCGAGATTCCCAAAGAAGCGTTGCGAAAGGCCGATGCGCCGCGTGCGCAGTCGTCTTCTTCGCAGCAGCGTCCCATGCAGAATCGTGGCTACCAGCAGCACATGCCGCTCACCGGGATGCCTCGGCGGGACGCGGCGCCGCCTCGCTCTGGCGGCGGTCCTGTAGAAGATCATCCCATGCTAGGAAAACGTGTGGGTCATGCGACCTTCGGCGAAGGTAAGGTCGTCGAAGTCTCGAATGACGACGGCCGGCTCAAGTATGTGGTGGATTTTAGCAGTGTTGGCAGAAAAACAGTGATCGCCCAGTATGTGCAGGCGATCCGCTAGGACGTTCACATGTTCGATGTTCGTACGCAGTCGCTTCTGGATCTCTACAAGTTCGACAAAACGCGCTTCGAAGCGCAGCAAGCGCTGCTGAAAAAAACGCCGTTCTCACCAACCCTAGCCCATATTAGCGGAGACATCGCCCCGCTTGCTCCCAGTGCCTACTTACAGGTGAATGCACATGCGCCTGCCGCGGCAGTCTGGCGCAAGCGCGGTGAAGAGGCGATCAAAAAAGGCGAAGTTGCATTCTTGTTACTCAATGGCGGCATGGCCACACGCTTTGGCGGTATCGCCAAGGGTGCTGCCAAAGCGTACGGCGAGCGCAGCTTCTTGTCGCTACGCATGGAGCAAGCGAAGGGGGTGGCGGACAAGCTCGGTGCGCGCATCACTTGCGTGCTGATGAACTCGTTTGCGACGGATGATGCGACCAAAGAGCACCTCGCCGAGCACGCTCACTTCGGATTCAAACAAGACGACGTGCTGACCTGTGTGCAAGGCATCTCGCTGCGCCTCACTGAAAACGGTGAGTTGTTTCGCGATGGTGCTGGCGAGCTCTCCTTGTATACGCCTGGCCACGGCGACTTGCCGTGGACCCTGGAAGTGAGCGGTGTTGCGGCCAAGCTCAAGGCACGCGGCGTGAAGACGTTGTTCGTCTCCAATGTGGACAATGTGGGTTGCTCGTTGGATCCGCTGGTCGTTGGGGCGCATCTCGAAGCGGGCAAACCCATGAGCGTAGAGACCATCGATCGTTTGGGCAAAGACGTGGGCGGCGCGCCTGTGGCCGTCGGTGTCGACGCCCAGATGCGTCTGCAGCTCGTCGAAGGGTTTCGTTTTCCGAAGTCGTTTGACCCGGAGCTACTGACTGGGTTCAACACCAACACCTTCTACTTCGACTGGCCGGCGCTCAATCCCAACATCGAGCTTGGGTTCTACGCGGTAGCCAAGAAGGTTGACGGTAAAACCGCAGTCCAGTTCGAGCGTATTGTGGGGGAAGTGACGAAGCACGTGGAGGTCACCTACATGCGTGTTCCCCGGGATGATAAATTTGGGCGCTTCTTGCCCGTCAAAGCGCCAGAGGACTTGCAGGCCCTGCAACCCGTCTTGAAGAAGCGTTACGGTTAAGTGGACCCTCGCTGCGTGCTATGGCACGAACCGGGGTCCTGTGATTTCACGAGGGAGAGACAATGCTCAGTACTTTGTTGATGCTGCCTTTGCTGATTGGGAGCGGCGAGCCAGGTTGGGTTGCCCGCGGCAGCGGCGCGTTTCCGAATGATGGAAAGGCGTTTTACGCCGTAGGCTCAGCGAGCGGAATCAAAAATCCGGCGTTGCTTCGTGGCAGCGCTGACAACCGCGCGCGTGCCGAGCTCACCAAGGTGTTCGAGACCTACTCGGCATCGTTGATGAAAGACTACATGAACAGCGGTGGGACGCAGAACGTCGAACAAGCGGTCAAGACGCTGTCGGCCGGTTCGCTCACCGGCGCTGAGATTGTCGATCGCTATCGCAACTCAGAAGGCGTGCAGTACGCGCTCGTGAAGCTCGACCTAGAGAAGGCGAAGAGCATTGCCAAGGATGGCAAGATCTTCAAACCGGCCGATCTCGACAAAGCTTATGACGAGATGTCCGGCATGTTGAAGAAGAGCGCACCACCGCCGCCTCCGCCAGAGGTCGCCAAGCCACCGCCACCAACGGCAGGTGTTGCCAAACCAGCGCCCGGTGTGGCGGCTGTGCAGCCCACCAAAGAGGCCTCGAGCGGCGCCAAGCAGCGCACCGGTCGCCCAGGCTGGGTGGACGGCGAAGATCCCGCTTTCCCGTGGAACAAATACCTTTACGCTGTGGGCTTTGGGCGTGACCGTGTGGCCGGTGAAAACGGCGCCGTCGCTGGTCTCGCCAAAATCTTCGAAACCAAGGTCGCGCAGGTGGCCAAGGATTTCCAAGCGGCTTATTCAAAGAGCGGCGTCGCCAACATTGAAATTCAATCGAGCGAAGTGCTCACGCAGACGAGCACGTCCAAGTCGCTCAGCGGCGTACGCATTGCGGAAGTGTGGGTCGACAAGACCACGTCTACGACCTACGCCATCGCGGTGATCGAACGTTCTGTTGCGACGGGCACACTGCGTTCCAAGATCTCTGAGCTCGATGACAAGGCCAAGAACGCGCTCGAAAAAGCGAACGACCCGGACAAGCTCAAGCAAATCCGATCGCTGAACCAAGCGATCAGCCACATTCAAGAACGCGAAATGCTCAACACGGACTTGCGTATCATTGACGCCGGCGGCGTAGGTGTCGCGGGTGAGCTCAACTATGCAGACGTTTACAGCAAGCTCGAAGGTGCGACTGAAGCGTTGAACGTGGGCATCAGCGTCACCGGACCGCAAGGCGATGACGTTCGTGCTGCGCTCACTGCAGGTCTCACTTCGCTTGGTTACGCGGTCAAAGAAGTGGGCGGCAGCGATGACGACGACGAGGATGCGCCAGCGCCGGGAGGAGATTTCGACTTGTTAATTTTGGGCAAGATCCGCATTGAAAAAGCGGGTCAGGTGCAGGGCACCTTCGAGATGGTTCGCGCGGTAGCGGACTTTCAACTCAAGAACGTCAAGAAGAACAAAATCATCGATGAGACCACGGTGTCGCAAAAAGAAGGACACAAAACCGTGCAGGAGGCGCAGCGCCGCGCCATTCGCGAGCTGAACAAGGTAGTGGCACCGCAGATCGCCGCCAAGTTCCAGAAATACCTTCAGAAAAAGTAAGCGGCGCGTTTCGCCCGCACCGTCCTCTCCGCACACAATGTGCGCGATTTCCTTTCAAACTGCTTGATTCCGACTTGGTGTTTTGTTCGCCAGGGCTTCCCGCATCGCTATAATCATTCAATAAGGACCGGGTGGGGACAACGCGGGAGTTCTGTCTGGGCAATCTCGAACAGGCAAAGCGATTCGGACAAGCAGTCGAGCTCAAAGGGCCGCAAGGCACCCAAATCAACGAGAGCGTAGAGTGGGCGACCACCAGCGACGGTCATCAGATCGCGCTGCAGCGTTACTCACCGGCCAGCGAGACGGGCCGCCTTCCTGTGCTGCTCGTGCATGGGCTCGGCACCAACCGTCACAACTTCGATCTCTTTGGTGATGAAGAGGCGTTGCCTCGTCAGCTCGCGCGCAGAGGGCATGAAGCGTTCGTCGTGGAGGTCCGCGGCGTGGGTCTCAGCCGCGCCGAACGTGGTCATGGCCGCGAACACGGCATCGAACAATACCTGCGCTACGACATGCCGGCGACCGTCGACCACATTCTTCGCACGTCGGGCGCGCCGAAGTTGCACTGGGTCGGGCACTCCA
>JBIKMD010000460.1:0-4818 GCA_044359465.1 Myxococcota bacterium | reverse complement strand
ACACGCTGACCGACGTGTTGAATATGCCGTACGGCGTAGAAATCTACGGTTTGCTCACGCGCTGGAATCCGCTCAATCGCCGGCGTCCGGTGGCGCTCGACTACAACGGTAAGAACGTGCTCGTTGTGGGGCTTGGGCCAGCGGGTTACACGCTTGCGCATCACCTGCTCAATGATGGTTTTGGTGTGTATGCCGTCGATGGCGCCAAGCTCGAACCGTTGCCGCCTACGTGGCTCGAACAACCCATTCGGGACTACAAACAGATCGAGAGTGAGCTCAACGAGCGTCCGATTCTCGGCTTTGGTGGCGTGTCGGAATACGGCATCACCGTGCGTTGGGACAAAAACTTCCTGACGCTCATGTATCTCACCTTGCTGCGTCGTCAGACCTTCAAGGCCGCCGGTGGCGTGCGTTTTGGTGGCTCACTCACGACGGACGACGCTTGGACAATGGGCTTCGATCACATTGCGCTCGCGGCCGGCGCAGGTAAGCCCACGCTCGTTGACATGAAGAACAACGTCATTCGCGGCGTGCGCCAAGCGAGCGACTTTTTGATGGCGCTCCAGCTCAGTGGCGCTTTCAAGAAAGCAGCCTTGTCCAATCTGCAAGTGCGTTTGCCGGCCATCGTCATTGGTGGTGGTTTGACCGCGATCGACACCGCCACGGAGCTGCTCGCTTATTATGTGGTGCAGGTTGAGCGTACGCTCGAGAGGCACGACCGTTTAGTGGCCACGCTCGGCGAGCAAAAGGTGCTCGCGCAGTATGACCAAGAAGAGCGTGAGATTTACGACGAGCTGCTCGCACATGGACGCGCCATTCGCGCCGAACGTGCGCTCGCTGCCAAAGAAGGGCGTGAAGCGCAGGTTATCAAGCTCATTCAGTCCTGGGGCGGCGTGAGCCTCGTCTATCGCAAGACGATGAAAGATTCCCCGGCCTACCGTTTGAACCACGAAGAGATCGAGAAGGCGCTCGAAGAGGGCATCTACTTCATTGAGAATCTGTCGCCCAAAGAGTCTGTGCCAGATGCGTATGGCGCATTGAGCTCGGTGGTCTTCGACAAGAATGGCGAGCGCGTGGTTATGCCCGCGCGCACCATGTGCATTGCGGCCGGAACGTCGCCAAACACCATGTATGAAAAAGAATACACCGGCACGTTCACGCTCGACGACCGTAAGAGCTACTTCAAGAACTACAACGCCGTTCGTGGGGCCGACGGCCGTGTGACGGTGGAACCTTCAGCTGACGGCTTTGGTTTCTTCACGTCGTACAACAAAGACGGCAAGACCATTAGCTACTACGGCGACAACCATCCGCGTTATGCGGGCAGCGTCGTCAAGGCGATGGCGAGCGGCAAAGATGGGTATCAGCACGTGTCGCGCTTGTTCGACCTCGCGAACCTCGACCCGAACAAACAAGCCGAGCGCAACGCAGCGTGGAAGGCCTTTGCGGCCAATGTGCATGACAACGTGTCTGCCACTGTCGTGCGCGTCGAGCGTCTGACGCCTACCATCGTCGATGTGGTGGTGCGAGCGCCGCTTGCGGCCAAGAAGTTCGAGCCAGGTCAGTTCTATCGCTTGCAGAACTTCGAGTCGGTGGCGCAAGACATTGATGGCACGCCGCTGGTGATGGAAGGCCTCGCGCTGACCGGCGCTTGGGTCGATAAAGACAAGGGCCTGCTGTCGATGATCGTCTTGGAAATGGGCGCTTCGTCACGCATGTGCGCAAGGCTCAAACCGGGCGAGCAAGTCGTCGTCATGGGCCCAACGGGCACGCCCACCGAGATTCCACACAACGAAAACGTGGTGCTCGTTGGTGGTGGTCTCGGCAACGCCGTGCTGTTTTCGATCGCCGCTGCGCTCAAGAAGAATGGCTGCAAGGTCATCTACATTGCTGGCTATCGCAAGGGCGAAGACCTCTTCAAACAAGAAGAGATCGAGCGCTCGACGGACCAAGTAGTGTGGTGCAGCGACACTGGTGTCGAGATCAAAGCGCGCAGGGAGCAAGACCGTTACTACCGCGGCAACATTGTGCAGGGCATGGCGAAGCTTGCGCTGGGTGAGATTGGTACGCCGATCTTCAAGTTCGATACGGCCAAACGCTTCATCGTGATTGGCTCGGATCGGATGATGGCCGCCGTTGCGCGCGCACGTCACGAAGTTCTGCAGAAGCATTGTAGCAAAGACCACGTGGCGATTGGATCAATCAACTCGCCCATGCAGTGCATGATGAAGGAAATCTGCGCGCAGTGTTTGCAACGCCATGTGGATCCCGTGACGGGCAAAGAGACCTTCGTGTTCTCCTGTTACAATCAGGATCAAGAGCTCGACCATGTGGACTGGAGCCACTTGAACGGCCGCCTCCGCCAGAACAGCGTACAAGAGAAACAAACGAACTTGTGGTTCGATCACTTGCTCGCGGTTGAGTCGTCGCAGGCGTAGCGTTTCTCTGTTTTGGTCCAAATTGTGTCAGCGTATCGACTGATGATTTCTGCGGATCTATTTTTTTCGCATGACACGCACGACTAATTTTCATCATGCGATTTCATTCAATCTTCTCTCCATTTCCACTCTAGCTATCGCGCTGGGAGTGTCTGGCGGTTGCGGTCGCCCAGACGCCTTTGACGATGTGAACGTGGAACCCTTCGGAACTTCCCAGCAGGGGCTGTTCACAGGAACAATCTCCCTCGCCAATGTTCAGCCTGGCGGGTTGTATCCTGCTGAACGCTACACTGAACAGAACGTTGGTGATCAGGGCGGGTCTGCCGCTGTGGTTGGCGACTTCGATGGAAACGGGATCAAAGATCTGGCTGTAGCGGACATGGGCTACGATCCTGCGGGGACGACTGCGGTTGGCGGCCGCGTGTACGTCTATTACGGCTCGTTGCTCGGCTCCGCGTCGAGTTTGGGCGCGGCGGATGTGATCTTCGATGCGGAGGCAACATCCGGGCAGCAGCTCGGTTATTCGCTCGCAGCCGCAGACCTGAACGGTGATGGTGCTGATGAATTGCTGATGACCGCGGGCGAATACAATAGTGCACGCGGCGTCGCCTACGTCGTCTTTGGTGGGGGCGTGCTGAGTGGCGTCTTGTCTCTCACGACCATCTCTCCAACCTCGACCACGCTTCCTGGTGTGCGTTTGACGGGTGGAAGCAACGCGGAGCGCGTGAGAAACGTCGCTAATCTTGGTGATATCGACGGTGACGGATTCACGGACGTTGCCATTGGCCAGCGCTACCAAACGAGCACGGTGACCAATGGTCGCGTGAGCATCATTTACGGCCGCGCCAATTTCAACACGAGCTTCACGGCTGCGACCAACCTGCTGAGCAATGTGGCTGACGTGCGCATCAATGGCGCCGCCACCGGCAATGAGCTCGAGTTCTGCGGGCCAGTCGGAGACCTTGACGCCGACGGTTTGGCGGATTTCGCCCTGGGTGCGGACCGCGCCAACACCAACCGTGGCTCACTTTACGTCGTCTACGGATCGACCGTTCGTCTCTCGGGCACGGTGAGTGTGACAAGCGTAGCAAATGCCACCTTCACCTCGACTGGATCCACGCTTGGCACGGGTACGCGCATCGGTCGCTCGTTCGCGGGCGGCGACGTCAACGCCGATGGTTTCGATGACCTCATCTTTGGTGCCTATGGGGCCACCAACGGTGCCGCTTTCATTCGCAACGGTGGAGCGACCCGCTTCTCGGGAACCTATCTGTACACATCGACGTCGTACGGCAACGCTTACGTGAGAGGCGTGGGTGCCACCGATTTCTTTGGCTACGCGGTCAGCTACGCTGGCGATGTGAACAACGATGGTTTTGGTGATGTGTTGATCGGCGCGCATCAGCGAAGCACCAATACGGGCAGTGTGTATTTGCTGAGGGGTAGCGCCGCGGGCATCACTGGCGCGCTGAATGCCTTGAACGTCGGTGGGTCGGTTCCTGGAGCCACGTTCAACGGCGTGTCTACCTACAATATGACCGGTTATTTCGTGGGTAACGCGGGTGACATCAATGCCGACGGCTTCAATGACTTCTTGATCGGCTCTCCGTCTACGCCCTCGAATGGACGCGTAGGCACCTTGCATCTCGTTTACGGTCAGTAAGCGCGGCGCGCTTCAGATGAACGGTTCGAGAAACCACGCGAGAATACGCGTGAAGAACACGGCGATGTTCTCCCAAAAATTTCGTTTCACATAAGCTTTGGTGCGATGCTCCAGCGTATCGTGCAGGTTGTCGCTGATCATTTTCACCATGGCCGGGTCCTTCGTGAAGATCATGCCTTCGGCGAGCATGTTATCTGCGGGGTGCTCGACGTTGTAGCTGCCAAAGGCGGCGACTTTGTTGTCGAACAGATACATCTTGCCGTGCTCGAAGCGCGTGGTCTCGCGAATGGTGATGCCCGCAGCCATGAGGTCGCCATAGAAGCGTTCGGCGTTCAGATAAGGCATGGTTGACAAGGCGCTCACAGCCAAGCTCGACGTCATGACCGTGACTTTGACGCCGCGTTTTGCAGCAGCGATGAGCGCGTTCCGCACCTCGGTCGTGCCGTTGACGTAGTTGCTCGTGAGTAGAATCTCTTTGGTCGACGTGTCGATCGACTTAATCAACGCTTGGGTGATCGTGTTGTCGCCTTTGTCATACTGTGGATCCCAAGCGATCAACTGCCCTTCGTGACCGGCTTCGCCGCGGCGTTTGGCCTCACTCATGGCGAGGCCGTTCTTGTCACGCGCAACCGCCATGTCTTTGGTGATGCAATCCATCTTCTTCATGAACTCGGCATGGGCGTCGCTCGTGCCTAGACCGAGCGGCGCGGCCTTCAT
>JBIKMD010000140.1:0-7733 GCA_044359465.1 Myxococcota bacterium | reverse complement strand
AGTGCGGGTAATGATCTCTCGCAACGCCGCGTCTCCCGGAGGCTGAAGGAGCGCCACGCGCGTCAACACTTGTCGCGCCTCGGGGCTTTCCGCCAGCCGAGAGAGAAAATCGTCGCGCGCAGTGAAGATCACACGAACAGGTTCTGCGAAGTCATCCGCTGCGGTGCAGATGGCAGCCAGAAAGCGCATGCGCGTTTCCCGGTCAGGGACGAGGGTGCACACCTCTTCGAGCTGATCTACGAGGAGTAGCACTTGTGTGCCGCTCTCCTGCGCGTGCCGTGAGAGCAGCAGGGATAAGCGTCCCGGGTTGTCGTAGAGTTCCGCTGCGACCTGCGACACCTGGTCGTCGCTGACACGTCCTGACAGGGTATTCGCGTTGCGTACGAGCCTCGACGCGAGCGCGTAAAACGGATTTGAACCGGGGCGTGTACGGAAAACTGTGTACGCTGTTGTCTCGCGCAAACGAGGAATGACACCAGCTTGGATGAAGGAGCTCTTCCCGACGCCGGACGCGCCCACGATGGGAATGGTGGCTTCACGCCTCAGTCGCTCGACGAACGATGCAATGTCGTCGTCGCGGCCGAAGAAGTAGGGCGCATGCTCTTCGCCGAACGCTTCGAGGCCACGAAACGGCGAATCACGCGAGACCGTGATGCTGGTGCCGCCGTACACGAGTGGCTCGAGCAAGCGCTGCAGCTCGGCTGCGTTTGGACGCTGCTTCGGGTCTTTCACAAGCGCGCTGCGCACCAACTGACGCAGCGCTTGCGGATAGTCGCCGTGAGGCAGCTCAGGTGAGGGTTCGGGTGAAGTCACTCGTGCAGCAAGGGCATAGATCGAGCTCTCCGCGAACGGCATGCGGCCGGTGAGGAGCTCGAACACGACCACTCCAAAAGCCCACACGTCCGCTGCCGGTGTGCGCAGAAGACCCATCCATTGCTCCGGCGCCATGTAAGGCGGCGTACCGCGAACGGTGGAGGTTTGCGTCTTGAGGGTTGCTGGTGCGGGATGCGTCTGTTCCTTCAGCTGAATGGTCTTCACCTGGTCACGCGCGAGTGAGGCTTGCCTGAGGACCTCCTCTGAGACGCCTTCGGTACGTGCGAGTGCGCCGGTTGCAGGCGCAAATAGTTTCGCCAGACCAAAGTCCGCGACCCGCAGACGACCGTCTTTTGAGATCAAAATATTCTCTGGCTTCAGGTCACCATGGACGATGTTGCGAACGTGCGCTTCCCTGAGGGCTGACGCGATTGCGAGCGCAAAACGTTCAGCCTCGCGCAGTCCGAGTGGTTCGCCGCCCATTCGTTCGCGAAGGTTCTCGCCTTCGACGAACTCCATTGCCAAATAAGGCTCGCCCGCATGTTCGCCGAATCCATAAAGCGTCACAATGTGAGGATGGTTGAACTGCGCGAGGAGCTGCGCCTCTTGGGTCAGCTGGGCGATGTTGTCCGAGGCGTGTCCCGTGCCAAGCATCACCTTGAGCACGACTTTGCGCCCGAGCAATGCGTCGCGTGCGAGGTAGACCTCGGCCATCCCTCCGCGGCCAAGCATACGAATCGTCTTGTAGTGACCTACGAGTGTGCCGGGTTTGACGCGTGGTTCATCCCAGTCGAAGTCACGCGGGTCGATCGCTTCGTCAGGGCCCTGCTCACGCACCTATCCATGCTCACATGGGTGGGTAGTGCTCGCAAACTAAAGCAGGATCGCCACGCGCGTACAAAGCGACGCGTTCACCCGTGGTGGTGAAAGAAGAGAAGCGCAGCAATGCGTGCTCACACACCTGAATTCAAAGTGCTAACCTGGCCCAAGACTGCGCTGGTTTAGCGCACTTGAAGGGAAGCTCATGAAACCGTGCCGTGCCTCTTGGGCTGAGCCGGGGCAAATGCAGGTGTCGTCGTGACACGGATCGTCGACACACGCAGGCTTGCCGCCGACACGCTCTCCGTGCTGCTGGAGTCTCGTTTCGATCCCAATCCGCTCCCATTGTCGGAAGCTTTGACCAAGGTCGAGCTGACGCGCGGTTCTGAAGGTGTCGATCGGCTCGCCAAAACCGTGGCATCCGCAGCTGCCACGAAGCACGCCCACGCGAAGCACAAACGCCAGTGCGAGCGCGCCAAACACGTTGGCGCGTGGGGCATGTTGGGCAGCGCCTCTGCTGCGGCCGCAGTCGTGGGTGTTGCGGCGCTGTGCGCCGTGACGCCCATGGCGCTGTTGGTGCTCCTGCTTGCTGGGCTGCTCCTTTTTACTTGTTTCGCCGCAACGCGTGGTCTGAGTGAGCAGCTTCACAAGCAGGAGCAGGCACTCGAACGCGTACATGCCGAGGTGTTCAAAGCTGCGGTAAGTGCCGATTTGCGGGCGTTGTTCCCTGCGTCTCCTTCGGTGGCGGGCATTCCGATTCTGCAGCCTCCAAAACTGCAGCGCTGAAATATGTGGACGAACGATAACGAGTTTTGGGCCTACGTGACCGAATTTTATTTCATCCACGGGCGCGAGTCTCTGGAAAAAAACGAACCGTTGCCATTCCGCATGGCTCAGAAAATCTACGGAAGCGAAGCCAGGATGCTCCTGAACTGCAGCAAGGATTGGCATGTCCCCAGCGAGCCTGATGATGGTGTCATTCGCAAGCGTTGTTCGTCAGACAACATGAAGCCGGTCGGTGATTGAGGGTTGCGCGGTTGGCCCTATCGCCCGCGCGGGTGAATTGGCTTCGGATGGTGTCCAAGTGTGTAACGCACGGGGTATGTTGTTGCATGACGAGCATCAAACCGGCCACTACAATGCGTGTCATGACCCTGGCCAAAGAGGCCCTGCGCTCCAGCAGCGCGTTTCAGACCCCACCGCCAGCGCCCAATGTGCCGGGAGCAGCCGAACCAAGCAGGCCTGAGGTCGCGCGCCTTGCGCCTGCCCCAAGCGCACCAGTTCGTGAGAAACGCAGGCTCTCTGATCCCGCTGAGCTCGGGCGCCACGCAAACCTGCATCGCTACCGCGCTACGCGAGGCGAGCTGTTTTCGTCTCGTGGACCTCGTGCCAGCGATGTGCGCCAAGGGGACATTGGTGACTGTTATTTGCTCGCGGCCTTGGCGAGTGTGGCGCAGCGCCAGCCATCGCTCATTCGCGAGATGATTCGGAAGAACGACAACGGGACCTACGACGTTCGTTTCTTCGAGCGCACGCCAAACGGATCGAAAGCCAGCTGGGTGCGCGTAGATTCCGACCTACTTCGCGTGAAAGTAGTCGACAAGCTCATCTTTGGCACCGCCCGCACAGAGGACACAGTCTACGCCGAAGCGCCCGATCAGGACGGCGACCTGCGCCGCGAACTATGGGTCGCGATCATAGAGAAAGCCTACGCCAAGTTCGAGGGTGGTCGCTTGGGATTCATCGCCATCGAAGGCGGTTATTCCGATGAGGCGTTGTTTCTGATCACCGGCGGCGAAAAACAAAGACGCTCCCCCGCGGACTTTTCGGATCACGCGCTTGCACGACTGCTCGGTGCTCAAGCGGGCTACACTTTCGTCTGCGCAAGCAGTCTCGAGCATCCGGCCAACTCCAAAATCGAATCCTCACACGCCTATACGGTGCTTGGCGTGCGCCACGTTGATGGTGAAATGAAGGTTGCACTGCGCAACCCATGGGGTTCGGGCGAGCCTAGCGGGAATGGCAAGAACGATGGCGAGTTTCTTCTCAGCCTCGCTGAGTTTCGCGCCAATTTCAGTACCATCGAGTTAGGGAACCCACGCTGAGCGTGAATGAAATGCCTCGTCGCGCAATGTTGGGGATGGTTGCGCTCGAAGCCCTTGCGCTCGGCCGGCTAGTTTCGCTCGAGCGCTCCATCGATCACACCCGCTACGAGCGCCCCCATGAGTCCACAAAAACCAACGTTCATCACGATCACTGCGCTTTCACCTGCGCGCAGATTGCGCATGGTCCCGTCAGGGTTGGTTTGGGCCAACAACAGCAAACCGCCGATCAGATTCATTGTCGCAAAGCCAAGCTCGGCAGCCAGCAAAAGGGCTCCTCGAACGGGAGATCCCGCCAGGAACTGACCGATGCCGAACGGTGCAAGATATGACCAATGCCAACTTGGCTGTGCCTTTACTAGCGTGCGTGGTGCCTCCGCCGACGCCGGCAAAGACGCGGGACCATCCGGAGAGGCGCGCACAATGTGGACGGGCCGCTCCGATTCACCCTCAATCTCAGCCATGGTCTCGGCGGTCACCTCATGCGGGTTCCAGCGAAAGTCAGCAAAGCGCGACTTGAGTCGACGATAAGCGGCGCGTGCGCCAGCGAGATCGCCCGATTGATAAAGACTGAGCACGAGCTTCTCGCGGGCTACGAGCTCCATTGCCGTCGGGGGATCGGTTTCCGAAACTTTGGCGAGCTCGGCTTGAAACAGGACTGCTGCTTCAGCAAACATCGCATCGTTGAATTTTTGAACAGCGCGGTTGTGAAGCGTTTGCGTTGTGGCGGCTGCCAGTAGCGCGAACGATAGGCGCGTGAGCAAAACAAACGACGTCACTTGCCGCGAGACCTCGTCATTCCCGAGAACAGTGCGTTGGCAAGCGTCGTCAAATGCGCGACGCGCCGGACGCGGGCCGTTTCGGTTCGCCATTCCACTTTGGTCATGGGTTCGAGAATGGGACCGTAAAGCTGCGGCACCATGGCGGCGCCAAGAAGTGAAACCACCGCGTCAAACAGCGCGGTTTTTCGTGACTCTCCGAGCAAAGACAAACCTTCGCTTGCCTGCAGCAGCACAGGTCCAAGTTCTTTCATGGCCGCATTCAACAAGCGCGCTTCACCATCGAGCAACGCGCGCAGCAGCAACCGTTGAAAGTCCTCGTCTTCATCCAAAAAATTCAGATACGCTTCGAGGAAACGCTGGTGTATCGGCAACGCCGAAGTCTCCGCCGCAGCAGCTCGCAAGCACTGGGTTAAACGCGAGATCGCATCACGTACGACCCGGTCGTAAAGGTCGGACTTCGAACCAAAGTGGTAGCGAATGAGTGCTGGGTTGATGTGCGCTTTTTTGGCAATGTCACGAACCGAAGCGCCATCGTAGCCGTGTTTCACGAAGCTAGATCGTGCAGCCTTCAGAAGCGCTTCAGCCGTTTTGTCGCCGCGCTCTATGCGGCCATCTATTTGATCGGACATCGCTTCACAGTCCGTACTTACGTTTGTGTTTGGCTACAAGTAGGCGTGCTCGCGCCCCGGCAGGATGGCTAGCAGTCGGATCCGCTTCAATCGCACGTTTGAGCCAATCAGCCGCCTCGTCGAAGCGTCCCAGGTCGAGACACAACTCTGCGAAGCCCGCAATCAGATAGAGGTCATTCGCAAAACGTTCCAGGGCTTTGGGGTAGGTTTCTGCTGCGAGCTCGAGGTCTCCCGCGAGATGCGCGCTCACGGCCAGCAGCCGCACGCCTTCGGCGCTAGAAAACGCACCGACCAGCACACGTGACCACAACACAGCCGCATCGAAGCGGCCGCGTGAAAGCTCGTCGTACGCCTGCGCGACCAGCTCATCGATGGAAACACGGGCGTCGTTACTCACGTTCCTTTTCCCTGTTCCATGGCGAGAAGTCGGAGCACGTCCGCGCGGGCCGCAGACCCCTCAGGGAGCTCGTTCATGAGCGCCTTCAGTAACTCGGCTGGCGGCCGCCTTGGCGAACCCGCTGGTGTTGGCATCTCGAGAGAAGGGGCTGCAGCGGGTGTGATCGCCGGCCGCTCGAGAAACGCCGGATGCGCCGCAAGAAGTGCGACTTTCGCGATCCCTGACGCGGGCTCTGAGTCTGGCAGAACAGAAGCAGGCCGCTTGCTGAGTGGCACCTCTGCAGTCTGAGATGCGAGACTTTCACGCGGAGGTGCGCTCGCCTCGCTTGTCGCTGGTGCGTTTGCTGTCGGCGCGACCTCCGTTCTTGGGGCATTGACCGTGGATTCGTTGCGAATGCGCGTCATCTCATGATCCTAAACGGTTGGTGAAATATCTGCACTTGTTTGTGCAATCGACTAACAGAATAGGGTGGAGCAAGGTACACGGCTAGCCGACCGCTATGTCATCGAGGCCCTCATTGGCCAGGGAGGCATTGGTCGCGTCTACCGCGCACTCGACGAACGAACTCACAAGCGCGTCGCCATCAAAGTCAACTTGCGCGACCGGGAGGACACGTCAGCGCTGCGGCTCGCCGATGCCTACTTCGAGCGCGAGCAAAAAGCGTTGATGTTGATCGAGCATCCTGGCGTGCTTCGCCTCGTGGACCGCGGACGCACCGAAGATGGCTGCCCCTTTGTGGTCACTGAGCTACTGAGTGGCGCGAGTTTGCGCGCCTGTATCGACAAGCGTGGCCCGCTGCCGCAACTCGTCTGCATCGCAATCGCCGAGCGCCTGCTTTCTGCTCTAGCGGCGGCCCACAGCGCGGGCATCGTTCACCGAGACATCAAACCGGAAAACTTGTTTCTGTGTAGCGATGGCCGGGTGGTGATTCTGGATTTTGGAATCGCACGAGGCACCGAGGCCTCTGGTTCAGAGACGATGCAGAAGAGCATGCACACCCAGCTCGTCGGGACTGCCAGCTACTTGGCTCCAGAGCAGCTGCAGGGCGTCACACTCAGCACTCGCTGTGACCTCTTCTCCTTGGGCGGGACGCTGTTTGCGCTGCTCACAGGTAAAGCGCCTTTCGAGCGCAAAACCGTGATGGACGTTTACCAAGCGATCTTGACCAATGATCGCATGTTTTTGAGAAACGCCGCGCCCAACACCGATTCTCGTTTGTGCGCGTTCGTTGAGCTGCTTTTGTCTTTCGACCCCGCCGCTCGTCCTGCGGACGCTAGCGAAGCCGCCGACCTGTTCCGACCCATTAGCGAACGATTCCCAGATGCGGAGGCCGCGCTTCGTACCTATGCGCGCGCGCCAGATCGCCCCGAAACAAGCACCGCTGTGGGGGTTAGCACAGCGCCTCTCGCGGCGGGCACGAATATCCTGACGACTCCGGGGCTCCATCGGCGGCGTGTTCCCGTGTGGATGGTAGGAACCGTGGTCGCCCTAGGCTTGGCCGCTTTGACGCTGCATTTGCGCAGAGGACCTGCCACTGACGTTGCTCCTCCCATTGACGCAGCACCGCCACTCTTACCATCGCCCGTGATGATGGTGACGCCCGCGCTTGCCGCATCGAACCCGGTGGCTGAGGTCCCCGCGCCGTCGCCTATTCCCATCGTCCCAGCGCAGAAGCCGCGGACACTTCGTCCGCGTGAAAAAATAAAAGAGTCGGTGGTGGCCCCTGCTGTGCTGCTCATCCAGCTCAAACAGTGGGCCATCGTCAGCATTGACGGTGAGGACTACGGAAAGCGCCAGTTGGTCACCCGCATCGAGCTGCCATCAGGTGACCATGTCGTTAGGTTCAGCAATCCGGCGTTCCCGACGCGCGAGAGTCGAGTACGCATGTTTGCAGGCAAGGAGCTTCGTTTACAGGTGGATCTCAGCAAAGAGGACTGAGCCAAACGTCTTCGCCGTGCATCGAGTCGAGCACTTCCGACCGAGCTAAGGGCTGCGCAGCTGCTCCCCATTCCAATTGAAAAAATGCGTCGTCACGGCATTCTCTTGCACGAGAACGTCCACGCTTTTTCGCTCGCCGTTTGGTCCTACAAAGGTCAGCCGATGTTTACCAACTGCGATTTTGTAGCGCGTAATGGGCGTCGTCGCGATCGCTTTCCCGTCCACTAGCACTCTCGCCCAAGGTCGCGAGTTG
>JBIKMD010000139.1:0-7737 GCA_044359465.1 Myxococcota bacterium | reverse complement strand
CTCGCCCATCGTCGACGCGAGAATCATCGCCGATCAAAGGCAGACAGAACAAAGACAGGCAGACCTGCGGTCGCCTGAACCACGCGCCGAGCCTCGCCCGTCCGAGCGCCAATTAGAAGCACGCCAGGAGGAGCCAAAAACGATTGCCGCCGCGGCGCCGCCAGAGCGCGAAGTTGCCGACGCGATGCAAGAACAACAGACGATCTCTGCGCCTCCCCCAGAAAGCGCGCCAATGGTGGTCAGCCCGCCCGTGCTCGACGCCAACATGGAGTTTTCTGGCGGCGTCCTCATGCGATTGCGTGAAAGCAAAGGCATTTCGCTCGAACAAATCGCGCAACGCACGAAGATTTCTATGACCCATCTTCGCGCGATCGAGGCCAACCAGTATGACAAGCTCCCCGCACGCGTGTATGTGCGAGGCTTCGTGTCGCAGTACGCTAAATACTTGAACATCCCCGCTGATCGCGTGTGCGACAGCTACCTGCAAATCTATGATCGTTTCGTGCAGTCGAAAGCACAATAGCTTTGAACGCCCAGTCGCTTCGAAAGAAATCTTGAGCAGTATTCTTGACCTACGAGCCAATCGCTTTTTTACTACGGATACGTCCTTGGTTGGATTCCTTGCGGAGGCTCGTGCGTGGCGTTGATTGACACCCCAGAAGCAGCGAACCGTTTGGCGAGAGCAATCGCCTCGGACGTGTCGTTGTATAACGAGCAAAAGATTGTCGAAGGCATCATCAACGACACTTTGTTCGACAAGATTAAAGACGAAATCGAAGAAGGCCGTGAGCTCTATAAGAGCCGCGTGGCGGCAGACCTCTTCGACCGGACGAACTTCTACGACAGAGCGATCGTGGACGTGCTGGTCAAGGCCAAAGGCCACATCAAGTCCAAGATTTGGTAACACCACCTTCTGAGCACACCGTGCTCACCGTCCCCGCCTCCGCACGTGGTGTGCGGCTCGATAAGTTTCTCGCCCAAGTGGTGCCCAATGTGTCGCGTAGTCGTGTGCAGCAGCTCGTAGATGCTGGCCATGTGACGCTCGATGGTCGCGCATGCAAAGCGAGCCATACGCTGAACAGCGGGGAAACTATCACCGTTGTCATCCCACAAGCTGGCCCGGTCAGTGTTGCGTCGGAAGCGATCCCGCTGACGGTGATCTACCAAGACGCAGATGTGGCCGTCATCGACAAACCGGCCGGGCTCACCGTTCACCCTTCGGAAACGCAGCGCTCTGGCACGCTCGTGAATGCCTTGCTCCACTCACTCAAAGACCTTTCTGGCATTGGCGGCGAGCTTCGGCCCGGCATCGTCCACAGATTGGATAAAAACACGAGCGGGCTCGTCATCGTCGCCAAACACGACGTCGCACACAGGCGGCTCGCAGAGCAGTTCGCCGATCGAGAAGTTGAGAAAATCTACCTCGCGTTTGCGCTCGGTATCACACCTGAGAGCGGCGATTGGACCCAAACGATTGGCCGCCACCCTACTGACCGAAAACGTTTTTCCACGAAGAGCAAGACGGGAAAAACCGCACATACGCGTTTCGTGCGACGCGCGCTCTACGCGGATGTTGTAAGCCTGATGGAAATCGAGCTGCTCACGGGCCGCACGCACCAGATTCGCGTCCACGCGAGCGACAATGGCTTCCCGCTAGTCGGCGACCCAACTTACCGCAGCGACGTCGCCGTGAAGAAAATCAAAAACGAGGCCGTTCGTAGCTTGCTGGCAGCGTTTCCCAGGCAAGCCCTGCACGCGCACAAGCTCACGATCACGCTGCCATCCGGGAAAAGGAAGACCTTCACATCCAAGCTCCCGCCCGACCTACGGCAGCTCGAAAAAGCGCTCAAAGCCCTCTGACAAGAAGCCTACATTTCACGCCCTTCGTTCCACGGATAAATCCTTTCGGAATCTGAAGAAATTGTATAAACTTGGGCGGTGCTGCAGCGGCTCAAACAAACGATTCGAAGCTTCTTGCAGAGGCTTCCAAAATCTCTAGAGCGTCGCTTTGGCGAAGCGCTGACGCTGGCACTTCAGCACTCGCCTCCGCTCAAAATCTGGATCGCGTTTGGCGTGTTCATGTTGATGGTCATGACCACCACCATCTTCATCGGCGTTTATTCTACGCGGGCGCGCGGCGTCTTCGCAAAGATCGCCCAAGCGGCGCTCATGAAATACACGGGTTACCAAGTCTATGTCGTGGACACGACCATCGAGGTGTTTCCGCCGCGCCTTCAGCTCGACGGCGTCATCGTGCGCAAGGTTGGTCAGCGCCCGTTTTTTGTTGCCCATCGCATTGCCATGATGCCTGGTATCACGCGCAGTACCTCGGGCTCCTTCGCTGTTGAATGGCTCGAAGTCCGCCAACCGGAGATTCGTCTCACCTACAAAAACGGCGGATTCGAAGAGCTCAGTGGCCTCACGACGACGAGCGGAGGCAAAAGCGAGCCAGGAAAAACGCGTCTGCCATTCGAGCTCTGGGGCGCGCTAATCACACGCGGTCGCATTCACATCAACATTCCCGGCCGCGCGGTGATTGATGTTCGCGGCCTCAATGCCTTTGCCTCACCCACATCGCGCGGCTCCATTCCAGTAGAAGTCGTCGTCCCTCCGGTGATCATCGAGCTGCCGAATCGCCGCGTCGTTCTAGAAAACGTGCGGCTCGGTCTCAACATCAACGGCGGCAATCTTCTCGCGCCCAAAAAAGTATCAATGCGCACGCTCGAGTTCATCTCGGACGCCGCCTCGATCAGCAGCGCGGGTGACGTCGATGTGGACAAACAGCAGGGCAACCTTACACTCAAGAGCAACGTCGACCTGGCGATCTTACAAGCGCTCATCCCTGATCTGCCACCCTTCGCCGGGCGCGCGGCGTTTAGCGCAGAGATCGATAACAGCGGAGATAAACCAAGCGTCACACTGAACATTGACGCGACTGGCCTCGCTGCAGACACGGTGAAAATTGGCGACCTGCACGCTGAGGTCACCGCCAGCACAGAGCTCGTTCAGATCAAAGCACTCAAGCTGCGCACCATGGGCGGCGAAGCGGAGGTCACAGGCTCACTCAAACCGCGCCTCGACTATCCCTTCGAAGCAGAGGTGAAGTGGAACAAAATCGACGTTGCCGATGTCCTCGACACGCTCGGCGTCAAAGATCCTTGGGTGAGCGTACACACGCTTGGCCGTGCCAAAGTGGCCGGACATTTCATCACTAAAGGACTCATGGATCCCGTGCTCACCGGAACGGCGCACGTGGATGTGAAGGAGTTGCTGTCGCGTGATCGCTCCTACCGATTGGGTACGTTCAAAACGATCCTGAACGTCAAGAATGCAACGGTGGACACTAAGCTATCGCTCTATACCGATCGGTTGGAGCTGCAAGAGGCGCAGGTGGCGGGCGACCCTGGCAAGCTCGAGTGCAACGTTCGCTTCTACTTTGATCAAATGCTTGGCTTCCATATTGCCGGCGAAAGCGATCTGCTCGACCTAGCCAAGCTGGGCCCAATCGCGGGCGTACACATCGAAGGCGCAGGACCGCTCATTTTCGAGCTCGGCGGACCCTACGGTCCTCCGCGTATCGATGCGCAAGTGAGCATGGAGAACACCAAGATCGAAGGTATCCCACTCGGCCACGTGGACACCGAAGTGGTCTTCAAAGATCAGCATACGCTCGAGTTCACGGACGCCGTCGCAACGCTCGGCGACACACAAGTCGAGGGCACTGGCAAAGTCGACCTCGCCAATGGACCGCGCCTCGACTTCACGGGCTCTGTTGAAGAAGGCGATGTGCGCGATTTGTTGCCACTCATCCCGCTCCCTGCCGTCCTCGCTAAGAACCTCAGCGGCGATATTGGCGGCGGTTTCCATTTGCATGGCATCGCCTCGCGCTTGAACTTGGACGTGGGGTTTGCCTCGGACAAGTTCGAAGCCCTCGGTCAACCGTTCGAAAACGGCATTGGCAAAGTGGAGCTCAAAGACGGTCGCCTCAAGCAGATGACTTTGTCTGCGAAAGTCAGCTCGGGGGACGTCGACTTGGAGATCAACGGCGCCACCAAAACGAACGGGCCACTGAGTGTACACGCCGACGTCACGGACATTCCCACGAACGAGCTGATGTTCTTGCAGAACGCACGGACCTCGTTCGAGGGCAAAATGAACGGCCGGGTGGATGTGGAGTTTGGTCGCGACCCGATAGGTGACGGGTCTGTGCACATTGACGATTTGAAGATTGCGGGTCGCCCACCGCAGGACGTGAGTGCCACCATGCGTCTCAAAGGCGAACGCATCACTTATGATGTGGAAGCCATGCAGGGCAGCATCGTCGTCAAAGGCAGTGCAGACATTGGCGACACACCTTCTTTCGAGATCCAAGGCGCGCTCAAGAACGCGCAGATTGGTGGCATGATCGGCTTGCCGAGCGAGTACGAAACCAAAGTCTCCGGCAGCGTCGTGGTAGGAGGTCCTTTTGAGGCCCTCGACAAGATCAAGGGCGAGGTGCTGCTCGATCAAGTGCATATCATCTCGCCTTCGCTCAGTGCCGATGCGCAAAAGCGAAGCCGCATCGTGCTCGAGCAACGGAAGCTTCAGATCGAAGAGCTGGATCTCAAAGGCAACGGTGTGGACTTGGCGATCCGCGGCTTCGTCGCGCTCGACGGCAAGATGAACCTCGGCTTCGTTGGTGCCATCGATGGCAAGGTGCTGCAGCCCTTCATTCCACCCGCGGAGCTCATCGCCGGAAACATTCCGCTCGACGTGAGACTCGCCGGCGAGCTGGGTGCGCCAGAGCTTCGAGGGAGCGCCAACGTACAGAACCTACGACTGAAATTTGGCTTCTTCGACGACGCCTTCGAAAAATTGAACGCCAAAGTCACGCTGTCTGGCACCACCTTCGCGTTTGACGACATCAGCGCGCGTTTTGGCGATGGGGATGTCACAGGCAGCGGCAGCATCAAGCTGGCGGACAATGCACTGCAAAATCTGGCGTTCACCTTTGATCTCGATCGCGTGCACTACAACGTGAACAGCGAAATTCCGCTCGTCGCATCCGGCCGTATCCGCGTCGAGACCAACCGCGCCAAACAGTTCGAAGTCAGCGGCAACACCCTCATCAACGACCTACGTTACACCCATCCAGTCGATTTGGCCGAGTTGCGCCCGTCGTTCAGGCGCAAGCCAACGATGACGCGTACGCTCGAGAAGAACGACGAGCGCGTGCTCTTTGATGTGGGCATCGTCAGCGAACAGAATTTGATCATCGACAACAACGTGGCCAAAGCCGAGCTCAAGGCAGACCTGCGTCTCACCGGCACGAACCTTCGCCCTGGCCTGCTCGGCACGATCACCCCGATTAAGGCGTCGTTCTTCATTCTCAATCACAACTTCACCTTGGTATCCGGTACCGTCGACTTCATTGATCGCTACCAGGTCTTGCCGCGCTTCGACGCCGAGGTGAAGACCAAGGCCTGCTCTGCGGACATCACGGTTAACCTGAACGGCACCGCCGACACGCTGGCGTTTACCTATGCAGGCCGAGATCAAAAAGGCATCGTTCCCGAGAGCGACGTTCAGTCGTGTATCTTGCGCGGCACGCGGGAAAGCCAATTCAGCCAAACCATTGGCCGCGGCAACTCAGTCACCAACTTGCAACAAGAAGTGCTACCAGCGCTGAATCTGCTCCAAAGCGTTACCGGGCTCGATCGCGTCATCAAAGACTACTTCCGCATAGATGATGTGAAAATCGGTGCCGGGTCGACCTACAAAATTGGCCGCGGCTCACGCTACTCAACGCGCATCATCGTGGTCAAAGACATTGCTGAAGGCGTCAAGCTTCGCTTCAGCTCATCGATCACTGAGAGCGACGACCAACGCTTGGAGCTAGAATTTCCACTTGGGCAATACTCGACCATGAACCTGAGCTGGGGTAACTCTGGCGATCTATCGAATGACGTGGGCCTCGATCTCAAATGGCGTAAGGAGTTCTAAGCGACTCCTCTTGTTTCTGCTGCTCTACAGCGGCAGGGCCATGGCTGGCGAAGGGGAGCTCTTTCCCTACGATGGCAAACCGATCATCGCCATTGAAATCACCGGAGCACGGAGCTCGAGCAAAGCGCTCGTAGCCTCTCTCTTAGACATTGAACCTGGTTATCTTTACGCGTCGGACGATATTTCGCGCGGCGTTCGCCGGCTTTACGCGCTCGGACGGTTTTCTGACGTCACCGTGTCTGTAGAGCCAGTCGAAAAAGCGCTCATCCTCCACGTCGAGGTCGTCGAACAAGAACAGATCGGCGATGTCACGCTCAGTGGAGATACCAGCGAGGTCGTTCGCAAGGAGCTCAAGGCGACGGTGCAAAAACGCCAGAACTTCGATGGTTCCGTGCTCGACGCCCTCAAGAAGCGCTGCGAAAAAATGTGGGCCACCGTGGGCTACTTCTCTGCGCGGTGCGCGGTAAGCGGCATGCCTAACGACCGCGGACGCATTGATGTCACGGTCGAATCATTCAAGGGAGCGCCATCTCGCATCTCCGCCATCGATTTCGAAGGCGATACGCGCATCGAACCTGTCTTTCTGCTCAACCAAATAGCCATCAGCCAAGGTGACATCTTCACTGAGTCGAGCCTGCGCGAAGCAGAGCGCTCGTTGCTCGCCGCCTATTTCAAGCGCGGTTTCCTTACGGCGACCGTGCGCGCCCGTAGCGAGCGAAGTGAAACGAACATGCGACTCGTCTTTACCGTGAACGGTGGGCCTCGCGTGAGTCTCAAGGTCAAAGGAGGCCTACGCTTCCCCGAGTCTGCGCTGCGTGACCTGCTCAAGCGCCAAGAGGACGAGCCAATGAGCCGGCCCATCCTCGATGCATGGCGACGCGCTGTGCAGGAAAAGTACCAAGCGAACGGTTTTGGTTTTGCCGAGGTTCGCATTGAAAGCTTTTATGAAGCGTCCAAACGCATCGTTCACCACGTCCTCAGCGTGAAGGAAAACGAACGCGCAGAAGTAGAGGCCATCCGTTTTCCAGGCGCCGAATTCTTCCCGCAGCAGCAACTACGAGACGAAATCGTAGCGATCACCAACGAGATCTTGGACCCATCTGCGTTCAGTGGCGAAATCAATCGCAGCGCTGTGCGCGCCTTACAAGACGGAGGTCCCCTCGGCGTTCCGAATGCCCCGCACATCGTCGCGCCGAGCCATGATCATTGGCGCTACCGCCAAGACCCCGCGCGCATTTACCTTCCGGAAGCCTACCGGCGCGCCATCGACGCATTGAAGCGGCTCTACTTGGAACAGGGCTTCACCCAAGTGGTCGTAGGCCCAGTCAGCCTCAACACGACGAAGGAGCCCATGGTTGCGGGGCAGCTGACACCGGCGCGCGCCCGGGTAGCGATCGACATACCGATCAAAGAAGGCCCGCGCGCCATGGTGCATCTCGTGGCGTTTTCCGGGACACAAGCGATCGACTCGGACACGCTCTACGGTTTCCTCTACCGTGACTACGCGCGTGATGAAGCGAAGCTCACGCCAGGGTCACCCTACTCGGAGCTCTTTGTCGAAGAGATTCAAAACGAAATTCAAAAAGCGCTCGCCCGAAAAGGCTATCAGTACGCGCGCGTCGAGCACACCACTGAAACCTCGAAGGACGGACGCAAAGTAGACCTGCGCTTCAACATCACAGATGGGCCGCAGGTGCTCGTGGGACGCGTTCTTGTACAAGGCAACGACCAGACCAAGGAAAATATCGTTCGTGA
>JBIKMD010000138.1:0-7746 GCA_044359465.1 Myxococcota bacterium | reverse complement strand
ACAGCGCCAAAACAAGAGCGAATACCTTCGTTTGTGGTGACGCGGTTCGTGGGGCGTCGCTCGTCGTATGGGCTATCTGGGAAGGGCGGGCATGCGCTGAAAAAGTGAATCGTGCGCTGGTTGGTCCGCGGCTAAGCTCTGTGCCTCTGCAACCCGCTTAGGATGCTCATTCCAGCAGGGCCGGTGCTAACTCGTGCATCGGCGGCAGGAGTCCTCTCTTGATGTTCTCACTCGATAGCGAGTCGTCCCGATGGCGCACGAGGTGGACTGTACCTGGGACCACCGCATGACGCATGCCGATGCTCAGGGTGTGTGCGTTCCAGGCCCAGTCTTCAACGCCGATGCCCCCTGCCTTGTCAGCGGCGCGAAATGGGTGGCTGAGATAGAGTGAACGCGGCGCAAACGAGTTGGATGTATAGAGGTTGGCGAAGATGATCGCTGCGCGATCGAAGCCCGGCGCTTCTGAGTCAACGAACTTCATGAAGTTGGAATGGCTACCGTATGACACTTCCGCGGGTGATTGGCGAACGAAGTCTGCCGCCGTGAACCAGTACATGTACTCAGGGTGGCAAACGATGTTCGAGGCATCGGGTTGTCCCTGCATGAAGTGCGCACATGCTCTTAACCACGCCTCTCCCCAGAGATCGTCTGCGTCGAAGAACGCGACGTAGTCTGCAAGGGCCACGTTTACACCGTGGTTACGACTCAGACCGAGGTCTCCATAAGCCACAACCTCGATTTGGTCGAACGCGTCTTTGCGGTGCGCAACGACGGACTGCGTGAGCGCATCTGGAGTGTCGAGAACTGCGATTCGCTGCACCGTGTAGCCCGCTTCTTGTGCCATCTGGCAGCAGAGCGCGTAACTTCCGATCGACGGATGTGCCACGAGACCTTCGCCGTGCAGATTCATGACCGCTGCGATGGTTTTTTTCATTTGGCGTTCGCCCGCTGGTTCAGTACGCCCCTCAGTCTTTGCGCGAAGGCGGCGGACGAGTGGCGCGATTCTACGGCGGCTCGCGCTTTACGCACGCGTGTGACGAGTGCCTCATTGCTCCGCCGAAGAATGGCGTCGATTCCGTCAGAGAACCCGCGCACTGTCATGCCGAGTGGGAGCTGCGCACTCACAAAGTCCACGCACGCGTCGTCGAACACTTCGCGCAGGCCTCCAACGTCGGAGGAGATGCATGGAATCCCACGCGCTGCCATCTCGAGTGCCACGTTCGGCATGCCTTCGAATCGACTGGTGAACATGAATGCGTCGTAAACTTCGAGGGGAAGCGAATCGAGATTCTGGAGGACGGGATGGCGCTGCAAGTTTGGAAGGGAAGGGAAGTCTTTCGCTTCTGGAGGAACACCGAACGCGTCAATGTGCAAATCGGGCCGCGTGCGTGCGAGCTCGCAAACGATGTCTGTCGCCTTGTGCGGTGACCAGCGAGAGAGCCACAGAATGCGGGGGCGCTTCGTTTTGTTGCGATGGTCTAGTCGGTGCTTGAGCGCGCGCTCGAACGCTGAATGGCTCGGCATCTCCACGGATTGAGGCAAAAGCACGAATCGCTCGCGCATTTGATGGCCGAGGCGCTCAGACAACGTCTCGAGCACCACGTTGTTGTCAGCGAAGATGTGGGTGTGATGGATCAAGTCGAACAGATAGCGCGTAGCGTAGGGCGAGCCGATGGCGTTTGGGCTGTCGCTGAAGAACGAGACCAAGATCTTCGAGACTGAAGCGAGAGCGCGGCCGTGCATGCGCAATGCTTCGTGCCCAAAGTACGAGTTGATGACGAACAGGTGTTTTGGCGCAAGCGCCATGAGTAGGAGCGCCAGGGTCGTCGGTGGTTCGTTGACGCGTGAGAGGAGGGGGCCGATGGATGCGACTCGCACGTCACGCAAGGGACGCAAGTTGGCAAGTTGAAGTGCGTTGAAGTCCTCTTGTTCGGTACCTTGGGTCGTGAGGACGAGTGGCCGAATCCCAAGCTCCTTATCGAGCGTGCGAACGAGCTGCGCAGTGTACTTCTCCGCACCGCCTAGACACAGGCCTGGGTGCAGAATCACCACATCGTTTGGTTCACCGACAGCTTTGAGTAGCGCTCGATGATCCAGACCTAGCCGTGCCACCAAGTCCGTGGCGGAAAGTTGAGGTAGGTGTGGCATGCATTGATGCCCGGGAGCAAAGATACGCGTGTCGAAGATCCCCTGCTTTAAGATCTGTTCTGCGATCACTGCTGGGACCGCAGTGCGTTCGACTTGGTATGCTTTTCCTGCCCAACGGAAGCGAGCCACGACTTCTCGTGGATCACGCGTGATACGACTCGCCGCGACGGTTTCCTCGAGGACTATGAACCCAGGGTGAGGGCGCCGCCCCTCGCGCAGCCCGTGGGGCATGAAATGCGACAGCGCGACGTCGCCTCCCGAGCCCACGTCGGGATAAAGGTCGCAGTAAGCGCGGCCCGAGAACCATTCGCATAAACGATCAATCTGCTCGCGCTTGGCGATGAGCGAGGGGAGTACCTCGCTTGGCGGCATCAGATACTCGCGGGCGATGAATTGTGGGTCAATGAGCGGATGCGGCTTGTTGCCAGCATCAGTGCCAAAACGCACGAAATGAAGCAGGGGGCAGGTGGTCGGGTCTACCGACTGATACGTGTCGCGATACCACTGCGTGTAGAAAAACGCGCTGGGATTGCGCCCTTCCTTGTGGCCGAACGTAAGATAATGATGCAACGGATCGCAGCCATTCTCAGCGACGTCCGTATTGTTTTTAAGGTAGTACGGTGCGTCAAAGTACGCTTCGAGCAGCGAAGCTGGATTGACCGCGGGCTCTGCTTGCTCGTGGTTTGGCGCTAACATACGCGAGCGGCTAACACGTCAGTTCCGGGTCCGACAACGGATCTTTCTGGGGTAGACACGAGGCCGGTACATTGCCGCGGAGCGACTCAGGTCCACTTCTTGACGTCGCTGCTGCCCACACGATGCTTGCGCAACTTCTTGTCTTTTTCTTCCACAATTTTGCGCAGGCTCGCCTTGTAGTCGCGGAGTGCCGCGAGCAACTTTTGATCGCCCGCGCTGGCAAGCATCTGCACCGCGAGCAGGCCTGCATTGAAGGCGCCGCCGATTGCCACGGTCGCCACCGGCACACCTTTTGGCATTTGCACAATGGACCACAGAGCGTCTTCGCCCTGCATGACCCCAATCGGAACCGGAACGCCGATCACGGGAAGCTCTGTGTGCGCTGCGATCATCCCTGGCAAATGAGCTGCGCCACCTGCGCCCGCGATGATCACACTGAGGCCGCGCTTTGATGCACCTTCAGCGAATTTGGCGAGCGCTTTTGGGGTGCGATGCGCAGAGACGATTCCGATTTCGTAGGGAATGGAAAACGCGTCGAGCGCACGTGCGGCGTCTGCCATGCACTCGAGATCCGAATCACTGCCCATGACTACTGCAACGCGTACTTTTGGCTCAGCCATCTATCCACCCTCGTTCGCAACGTTCCATCTCTTCTATGAGATCGGCAAATTCTTGAACGGAGCGGACGTGGCCGTTGATGTGGCCGAGCTTGCGACCGGGGAGAAGATCCGCCTTCCCATACCAGTGCAAATGGAGCCGTGAGGTAATGGGCGGAAGGCGCCAGACGGGCTTGGTGTTTTGTGGCCCGAGGACGTTGAGCATGGCGAAGGCCGCGTGCGTGTTCATTTCGCCGAGCGGCAAACCGAGCAGCGCGCGCCAATGGTTCTCGAATTGGCTCGTGACGGCAGCGTCTTGCGTGAAGTGACCTGAGTTGTGCACGCGCGGTGAGATTTCGTTGACGAAGAGCGAACCGTCTTCGCTCTCGAAGAACTCGACCGCAAAGGTGCCTTGTAGCTTGAAGTCGTCGGCGATCTTCTTGGCATAACGAATCGCTTCGTCCTCGAGCGTTTTGCTTGTGCCGAGCGCCGTTGCTGGGCCTTTGACCCACCGGCACACACCGCGCGGTTGTTCGATGATCACGGTCGGATAGGTTTTGAACTCGCCGTTCGTGCTTTGGCAGGCCACAATCGCTAGCTCGCGTTTGAAGGGTACATAGGGCTCGGCGAACACCGCGCTCCCGCGTTCGATGGCGGCCTTGCAGAACGAGTCGAGCTGCTCGCGGCGATGAGACAGGGGCTGCGGCTCGCCGGCGATAAACACGCCTTTGCCATCGTAACCGGTGCGCGCCCATTTCAGCACGAAACGTTGGTTGTAAGCCGCGTCTACCTTCTCTAGCCACGGTTGAATGCGCTCGCCCTCGTCAAGCGTGATCATCTCTGCGGTCGGCACCGCAATCGACTGCAGCGCGCGCTTCTGTGCGATCTTGTCTTGCAGGCGGCGCAAGGTGTCGAGCTCAGGCATGAAGTACGTCTTGTTGTGCCGGGCTTGTTGCAAAAGCTCAGAAGGGATGAACTCGTTTTCGAACGCTACGAGCTCTACCTCTCCGAGAAAACGCCGGAGCAGGTCGATATCCTCGTAGGAGCCATACATCGCATCGCGCACGAGCCGTGCAGCGGGGTCGAGTGGACCTTTTGCGAGAACAACAGGGCGCAAGCCCAACCTGAGTGCAGCTTCTGCGAGCATGGCAGCGAGCTGGCCACCACCAAGAATTCCGACTTTGTAGCCGAGCGGCGGGATCATGCCGGGCGGCATGCCATCATTCGCCGCGGCGATGCAAACGTACTGCGAGCATCATGGCGCCTACGAGCAGCGCAATTTGAACCGCCGCTGCTGTATCGCGCCCGGCTTCGACCGGACGGGCTGCTTCAGGGGAGGTGACTGCGAGCTGGAGGGCAAGTACGACGGCTAGCATATTTGAAGTATCGGGCTTTGCGTTCGTTCGTTGTGTGCTCCTGTAGGCAATGTGCTACGGGGCCCCTATGGTCTTGGCCGCGCTCACTTTTTTGCTTGCCGCCCTGCCTGATCCTTCGCTGCTCAGGCCTGAGCGCATGCTGAATCAGACCGAGCTTACAGTAGATGTAGGACTCGCTGGCGCGAGCTCAGCAACCACCAAAACCCCAACCGGTTCCCTCGAACGCGACCGCTATGAGGTGGTCACCACGCGGATTCGGGCCGAGGTTGGAATCACCCGTTATTTGAAGACGGGGCTGGTACTTCCCGTTGTCGACTATCAGCGCTCCTATACCTATGAGCTAGGGATCACGCGCTTTGGCGACCCCATGATCCTACTTGCCGCGGGTGGGGCTTTGCCTGGACCTTTGCACGACGTTCAGCTCGCTACGTTTGCAGAGCTCTACTTCCCCACCGCAGCGCAAATTGTACTGAGCCCCGTCGATCGCGCCTTACGTTTGTCCGCGCGTGGCATTGTTGCGACGACGGGTGGGGTTGCTGCGTATTTGGGCGCGTTTGTTGGCTACCGTGTGCAGCGTGACCGCGTGGGCCTTGAAACGAGCGTGCGTGGTTTTTTTCGGGCCCGTTCCGCAGATGCTTCAAATGGCGCCGGGTTCGACCTGCGTGCGCAGGTTCGCGTGTTCAGCCATGTGCTCGTGGGTGTTCGCGTGGATGGACTCTTCTCCTTTGGGGGCTTAGACACCGCGTTCATTTCTGCTTCGCGACTCGCCAGCTCCGCGAGCTTCGTGGACGTCAGCGTGCTTGCGGGCTGGCGCTTTTTTTCCGGCCTGGATCTCGTGGCGGCATTCACTGCACCAGCGTTCGTTCAAGGGACCGGGTATCCGCTCATGGGGCAGGTGCTGCTCTCGTACACCTACTTGCCAAACTAGAATGCAATCCAAAGATCTCATTGGCGAGCTGAGGCGCGTGCTGCACGATGCGCAGATCGCGCGTGATGCCGGCCTCTTGCTCGCAGTGAGCGGCGGGCGTGACTCTATGGCAATGGTGAAGGCTTTGGTTCTACTAAATAGAACCAGTGCGCAGCCCTGGCGTTTGCATGGTGTTGTCGTCAACCACGGTCTGCGTCCTGAGGCTGCAAAAGAAGCACGCTTTGTGCGCGACACACTCAGTCAGTGGGGAGTTCCATGCGAAGTAGTGAAGCTGCAGCCGCCGAATCACATGGACCGCGGAGCGCTCGCTTGGGCGCGTGACGCCCGTTACGCCGCACTAGAGACTGTCCGGCGTGCGCTCGGTCTACGCTACGTGGCCACCGCGCACCATTTGGACGATCTCGCGGAGACCATGGTGCTTAGGCTCATTCGCGGGGCTTCTCCTGCCTCTTTAGCCAGTATGAAGCGCGCGCAGGGTGCGTTGCTGCGACCGCTGCTCGGGGTGCGCCGCTCGGACATTGATCGTTTCGTCAAAAAGCATGGCGTGCCTTATGTCGATGATCCCACTAATCAAGACGCGGCCCACCCTCGCACCCGTGTACGCCAAGAAGTCATGCCACTCCTGGAGGCGCTCGGCGGAGACGCTGTGGCAGATCGGTTGGCGGCGCTCTCCGTGGACCTAGCCGAAGACGAAGCCGCCCTTAGCGCGTTGGTTCCTCGTTCTCGTGCACGCACTTTGTCCATGCGCAAGCTGGCGGCCATGGCCCCCGCGCTTCGGCGCCGCGTGGTTTGGCAGTGGCTTCAATCCGTGGCGCCCGCATCGCAGCTCGCGCGTGCGCACCTTCGTGCGTGTTTGACGCTCGGGCCAGGCGCCTCCGTCCGTCTTCCTGGTGGCGCCATCGTCGTTTGCAAACGCGGCCGACTGACACTTGAGTAACGGGTCGTCTACAGCTCGAATAGCGCGCGCACATCCACCTTCAAACGTTCGCAGACACGCTCCAAGGTTTGCAGTGTTGCGTTGAGCTGACCGTCTTCCAGCTTTTGGTAAGCATCAGTCGACATCCCGTATACGGTCGCCGCGTCGTGCAGGCTCCAGCGCCGTCGAATACGCTGTTTGCGCAGCGTTCGAGCAAGACGGTCTTTGAGAGAAGGGGGCGGAAAAGTGATTAACTTGATGGCACCAGCGCTCATGAATTCCACAACGCTTGGCGCGCTGAAAGATCAGGCCGCGCGGCGGGATTCAATGAACTTCGCGAGTGCGTTGACCGAAGCAAATGCTGTTTTTCCCGCTTGCTCGTCTGCCACAGGTACGCCGAAGGTCTCCTCTACCGAGACGGCAAGCTGAAGTGCATCGAGCGAATCGAGGCCAAGTCCCGCGCCAAAGAGCGGAGCGTCGTCTTTAATCGCCTCAGGGGTGGTCTCGAGCTTCAGCGCGTCAATGAGCATGCGCTTGATCTGGTTGTTCAATTCCATAGACATCTCCTTAGGCCGAAGCACGATCGATCATGGGGATACCACGCGCTCTTGCGATGCGCCGGTTGAGCCAGACGATGGTTTGCAGCATCCAAATGCGTGCTTTGAATTTCAACGACGGGAAGATATTGCCCGCGAGCACGCCTGACACGGCGTTCATGAGCTTGAAGCGGTTGGAGGGACGGAAGAAAATATCAATGAAGGCCTCGTCGTAGAAGCCGTAGATGAACGTCCAAAACGTACCCATGCCGCGGCGCATTTTCTTTTCGTAGGTGGCGAACGCGCTTTGCGGCATTTCGCCCTTCATCAAGTGCGGGGAAGACAAACGCACGATCTCTTCTGCGCAGCGCATGCTGAGCAGAACACCCGAGCTGAACACGGGGTCCAAGAAACAAGCCGCATCGCCGCACAGCACCCAGCCTGGGCCGCTAAATTGTTTGCTCCGGTAGGAGAAGGTGCCCTCCGTATGCACTTGCATCACGCGCTCGGCCCCCGCGAGACGTTCTTGGATTGCCGGGCAGTCAGCCAG
>JBIKMD010000137.1:0-7755 GCA_044359465.1 Myxococcota bacterium | reverse complement strand
TACTTCGCTGAGCGCAGCCGGATCGACTTTGGCGGCCCGCAGAACGCTGGCGCAGATCTTCAAGGTGCGGCTGACGAGGGGTTCGATCAGCGCTTCGAAAATCTCGCGGGTGACCTCGAGCTCCACACGCATCATCGTGCGATCGGAGAGCAACGCTTCACGAACGCTGATGGTGGTTTTGTCCCGGCTGCTGAGCCTGCGTTTGGCTTTTTCGCAGGCGTCTTTGATGACGGCGAGCGCCGCGTGGTTTTGTGAGAGCTGTTTCCCTGTTTTTTTGGCGAAGGTCTCACACACATAGTTGACGAGCAGTGTGTCGAAGTCTTCGCCGCCAAGGAAAGTGTCGCCGGCAGTGGCGAGCACGCGCAGCTCTCCGTTGTGCACGTTCATCACCGAGACGTCGAAGGTGCCGCCTCCCAGATCGTAGACCAGTAATTTACGCGCCTCCGCGTGGCTGAGGCCGTACGCGATCGCGGCCGCAGTGGGCTCGTTGAGAATGCGCTCTACCGTGAGACCCGCGAGTCGACCGGCTTGAACCACGGCATCACGCTGGTTGTCATTATAGTACGCAGGCACAGTGATGATTGCGCGTTCGAAGGTAATGCCCGTGTGCTCGGATGCGCGCTGACGAATGGTGCTGAGAATGCGTGACGAGATGGCAGTCAACGTCACGGGCTGACCGTTCACATCGATCGCCACGCGTCCGCCTTGTCCCTTCACCACGTGGTAAGGAAAGCGCGGCAGCATGGATTGCACGGCGGGTGAATCGTACAACCGCCCAATGAAACGTTTGGCACCATACACGGTGCGGCGCGCGTTCTTGGCCAAGTTGTCCTGTGCGGCTCGTCCCACGGTCACGCGGCCTTGATCATCATACGCTACGACGGATGGGAGCGTGGTTTCGCCGAGCTTGTTGGCGTCGCTCAGGTCCACCATGACCGGTTGACCGTCGCGCATGAAACACGCAGCGCTGTTGCACGTGCCAAGGTCGATGCCCAAGATGGGTCCGTCCTTGAGGTTGAGCGCGTTGAGGTCCATGCTCTCTTCGAGCACCTCGGCCGCGCGCAGCTCGTGTCCGGTTTTGAGCGTGGTCGCAGGTTGCTCTCGCTTGCGATAGGCGTCGACCTGCTTATTGAGCCAGCTTCGCAGATCTTCGCGCACGCTCACAAAACGAACGTCGGCAGCGAGCCCGTCTTGCTCGTCGCGCACACGCAGCACTTGGCCTAGCGCTTTGAAGACCTTCCCTGGCGCGAGCTCCACCGAGATCTGCAACATGGTGCCAATGGGCACAGCCTGTTTGGCGATCAGCGAGATGCCGTCGAGTGAGGGGTCACGAATGAAGGCTTTTATCAGTTGGTCGAGAGACCACTTGAGCTTCACGTTTAGCGCGTTAGGTACACTGGGATCAGTCATTGTACGTCTTGAATGTCGCGGATCGGTCGCTGGTCGCTCTTCACACTCTAGATGATAGCACCGCCCAAGAAAGTCGCTAAAGTAAGCGAAACCTTTCTCTTTCGCCTGTGTTGAACAGGGCCATGGAGGCTTTCATGAGTCGTTTTCTTGCACTTACAATCACGCTTAGTGTCGTCGCCTGTGGGCAACGCAACCCTGGCGCGAGCAATACGGTCGCGGATACCAAGGCGGCCACGCTCGCCTACGCCGAAGCAGCGCCAGACGTTGAAGGGCTCATCATTGATGAAGATAGCGCTGCCACTTCGGCGGCGCGTGATGAAGCGGTGCCCACTGCCATTGGCGCCAACGTCAAAGTGGCGGTTCAGCAGCTCAATAACAGCGTCAAAGCGGCCTTGGCCGAGATCAAAACGTTGATTGCGACCGAGCCCACCATCACTGAGAACGGCGCGCGAGTTTGGACCGGCAGTAAGAACGGCGTCGACTACAAACTCACGGTGAAACAGCTCTCGGGTACGGCTACCTACGCGTATCGGCTCGATGCGAAGGCGCAAAGCGCCTCCAGCTTTTCATTGATCGCCGCCGGCACCATGAAGCGCGCAGGTGAAGGGCTCGCACCAGGACGCGGAGTGGGCAGAATTGGCATCGATCTGACGGCGTTCAAGGCAGTCGCCGAGGGAACAGCCGCTGCGATCACCAAAGACGGCCGCGTGTTTGCAGCCTTTCGTCATAACAAAGCCGGCGCGCATCTGGTCTATCGCTTGAAAGATTTCCGCCGAGATACCACCAGCGCGGCGGAGCCAATCTCTGCCTATTTCAGCGGCTTCCGTTTGTTCAAACGCACGGCCGGCGACGTCACCGTTCCTCCCATGGCGTTCATTCGTGCGGGTGGCCACTTGAATGTGACCGACTTTGCTGACCTCGCCGGTCCTGAAAACGAGATCGTGTCTGCGCGTTTGCGCCGTCTGATCGGTTTTGGCGGCTGGGGCCGCGCGGTGATTCGTGGCGGCAACCTTGCCCCGGACGTGCGCCGTGTGGTGCGCGAATGCTGGCGGACCCCAGCCACGGGCAACGAAGCGCTTGCCTTGCGTGAAGTGTGGGATTGTGTGGCGCCCTTTAACGAGCAAACGCAAACCTACGCCTCGTGCACCTTGAAGAACGCCTCGCGTTACCCCGCAGGCACCAGCACGGCGAACGAAAATCCGGAATCGCCGGCCACGCGCGCCGAGTTCCGCCAGCAGTGTTTCCCTGATGCCGCGGCGCGTCTGCAAGCCAAGTTGCAAGAGCTCGCAGCAAACGAGGGTCCAGTGCCGGAAGACCCAGCAGTAGCCGAGGCCGAAGACGAAGTTGCGGTCGACGTAGATGGCACGCCAGAGGTGGCAGAGCCGGTTGAGAACGCCGATGCGAATAGCATTGAAACTGCGACCACCGTTGAGAGCTTCGTAGAATAAACAAAAAAGTGTCCTAGGCGTGTCGGAAAGCGTGCTGGTCCTTCGCTCTTTCGATACAAGGCCGGTGGTCGGCCCCTAAAAAAGGACACGTATGAGCAAAAAATTCCTCCTGATTTACCGTTCCCAAGCCAGCGCTGAGCAATCTGCTCCTTCCCCTGCAGAGATGGGTGAAGTGCTCAAAGCGTGGGGTAAGTGGAAAGAAGCGTTCCCTGCGATTCTCGACATGGGTGACGGCCTGCTCCCAACCGGTAAGCGCTTGAAAGGCGGTACGGTGATTGATGGGCCCGCCGTTGAATCGAAAGAGATCGTCTCGGGTTATTCGATTGTTGGCGCCGCGAGCTATGACGAAGCGCTCGTGGTAGCGAAGGCCTGCCCGATCAACCGTGTACCCGGAAACAGCGTCGAAGTCCGCGAGCTTGCTGGCTACTAAGCTTCTGCATGCGTGACGAAAGCGGCGACGCGATTGGGTCCGTGTTGCGGCACGACTATGGTCGCGTCGTCGCTGCGTTGTTGCGAGAGTTTGGCGCGGCTAGGCTCGCACTGATCGAAGACGGCCTGGCGCAAGCGATGCTAGAGGCGATGGCAGCATGGCGCACGCGCGGTCCACCGCCCCAGCCACGTGCTTGGCTTCACCGCGCAGCGCGGCATCGTGTCATCGATGAGCTGCGTCGGCAGCGGCGAGTAGAGGCCCTTGATGAGGCCCCTACACTTTCGGCGCCGAGTGATGCCCAGCCCACCTTAAGTGATGATTTTTCTGATGATGAGTTACGAGCGCTTTATGCTTGCGCCCATCCGTCGGTTCCACTCGCGTCGCAGCTTGTTTTTGCGTTGCGCACGCTCGCTGGTTTTTCGACGCGCGAAGTGTCGGTGCGGCTCGTCACCTCGGAAGAGAATGTCCAAAAGCGCTATGAGCGCGCCCGTGATGCGCTGCGCGAAGTGAATTTGAACACCGAGCTCGTAGGTAGCGAGCTGATCGAACGCACGGACGCGGTGCTTCGTATGGTCTACGTGCTGTTCAGTGAAGGGTATTTTGCTTCGAGCGGCGAGACCGTACTCAAGTTCGAGCTCTGCCACGAAGCCATTCGTCTCGCACAAATGATCGCGGATCATCCGCGCGTGTCCTCGCAGGACCCAATCGCACTTCTTGCGCTCATGCATCTGCACCATGCGCGTCGTGACGCCCGCGCGGATGCGCAGGGACAACCGGTTCTTCTCGAAGACCAAGACCGCGCTTTGTACAAACAAGACGAGCTAGCGCACGGCCTTGCGCTGCTCTCTCGCGCGTCAGTCTCGGGGCTCACGTCCAAGTATCACGTGGAGGCGGCAATTGCGGCAGAGCATGCGTTTGCGCCCGCGTTCAGCGCCATTCGCTGGCCACAAATTGTGAGCTTGTACGAACGGCTGAACGTGCTGGATCCTTCTCCTTTGCACACCTTGCACGCCGCCATCGCGGTCTCTTACGCCGAAGGGCCGGAGCAGGGCCTCCAGCGTCTCCAGCTTTTGCAGCCTCCTACTTGGCTTCTCGGGTCCCATTTGTGGCTGGCGACGCACGCCGATCTGAATGCACGCGCGGGTCATGTGGCCCTTGCGCGCGAATACTACGAAAAAGCGATTGCGGTGGCGCCGGACATCGAACGGGTGGTCCTTGTGGCACGTCGCGACGCCCGCTTAGGCCCCGCTCGTTAGGTGACGATACTGACAAACTTCAGCTCGCGTTCGTTTCCGTGCGCAACAGGGTTTTGACGCATGCCGATATCTCTCTCATGCGAAGCGACCGGACGGACATCAAGAAACGCCACGCGCTCCTCGAAGCCTACTTGTTTGGCGACCTGGACTTGCCGCGCGAGACGCCGTCGCTCGATGAGCTGATGACGATTACTGTTCGCCGCCGTAGATTTAGTCCAGACGAGCAAGCTGCCCGGCTCATCTTGCCTCAGCGCTGAATAGCCGGGCATGGTGCCGGGCCATGCGCCTGCTCCCACTTGCCATCCTCTTTTCGTTTGCGTTCACGGGCACTGAGCCGCTTTTCGAAGCGCGGTCTGCCTACAGCCACATCGTTGTTACCGAATCAGCAAACGGCGTACGGCATTTGAAGTTCGATGACATCACCCAAAGCTCCGTAAAGCTTGGCGATCCTAAGCACCTCATTCATGACTACACGCAGACTTCGATGGTGGGGCTTGCCCTCGTCGAGCAACCCAAACGCGTGCTGATCATTGGGTTAGGCGGGGGCTCCATGCCCATGTTCCTGCATGCCTACTATCCAAAAGCCGTGATCGATGTGGTGGATGTAGACGCCGCGGTCGTCGATGCGGCGAGGAAGTTCTTCGAATACAAAGACGCACCGCCGCTGCACACCTACGTCGCCGATGGCGCCAAGTTCGTGCAGGAAAGCAAAGACAAATACGATTTGATCTTCCTCGATGCTTACGCGCCCGATTTCATTCCGCCTCAGCTCGCGACCACGGAGTTTTTCAATCGGGTCAAAGCGCATCTGACAGACGACGGCGCAGTCTTGTCGAATGTTTGGGGACCGCCGAATCCAGCGTATGAGCCCATGCTCAAGACGCAGCGCTCGGTGTTCAAGAATGTGTATGTCGTTCATGCACGCCGCAGCGGAAATGAGATTTTCGTTGCAACTGCGCAGACGGTGTCCAAAGAGGCGCTGGTGCAAAAAGCGCGTGCCGTGCAGAAGCAGCGCGAGCTGCGCTTCGATTTGGCAACGATTGTGAACGAGGGCTGGCGGTAGTCTGGGAAAAGAGAACGTGGGCGGAGCCGCGGGCCTGCAGGAAAAAACGTCTTTGACACAAAGTAGGTCACGTTTTTTCGACCTATCTCGTCACTTGTTCATGAAAGTCATCGTGATTGGCGCCGGTTATGCCGGCGTGGCGGCCGCTTTGTCTCTCGCGCAGCAGCACGAGGTCACCGTTGTGAACGAGCGCGACTATTTCATTGAACGCATCCGCCTCCACGAGCGCGCTGCCGGCAGGCCTCTGCGCAAACGGCCGCTCAAGAAACTGCTGCGCGGCGCTCGGCTCGTTGTCGGGCGCGCCCGCCGTATTGATACACATACGGTGACCGTCGGTGACGATGTGCTGCCCTACGACGAGCTGGTGCTCGCGCTGGGTTCTCGCACGGACGAGCGCTTGCCTGGCGCGCGTGAATACGCGACCACACTCGATGGCGATGTGAAACTCGCGAAACACATCGTGATCCTCGGCGGCGGGCTCAGCGGAATAGAAGCCGCGGCCGAGCTATCGTCGCAAGCGCATGTGACGCTCGTGACGCGCACCAAAGTTGGAGCAGGCTTCTCCGATGCCGCGCGTGCTCATTTTAAAGACCGGTTGAAGGTTGATCTCGTTGAAGACACTGAAGTGCTCGCTATCGAACCGCAACGCGTCGTCACGCGCGCGGGTGCACTCACTTTCGACACCTGCATCAACGCAGCCGGCTTTGTTGGCGCGAAGGTGCCGATCGACCTGCCACTGAACGAACGGGGTCAGATCATCGTCGACGCGAATCTGCGCGCGGCGCCGCACATCCATGTTGCCGGCGACCTCGCTGCCATTGAAGGGCCGATGGGCTGCAAGAGCGCGATCCCGGCAGGCGTATTCGTCGGGAAACACATCGCTGACGACGCTGGCTTCCGCTACAAACACCCGGGTTACTGTGTCAGCCTCGGCCGCACCGACGGCGTCATCGAGCGGCCCAAGCGTATTCTGACTGGCCGTCTCGCCGCGCTCGTGAAAGAAACGGTCTGCCGGTCGACGCTGTGGAGCTTGTCACTGCTGTGAGTGTGTTCGAAGAACATCGCAAACGCCTGTTCGGCATCGCGTATCGCATGCTCGGCTCCGCGGCCGAAGCGGACGATTTGGTGCAGGAGACCTTCATCCGTTGGCAGGCGGCTGACCACGCCGCGGTCGAGACCCCTAGCGCATTCTTGACGACGATCATCACACGCCTTGCGCTCGATCGTCTCAAAGAAGCGAGCGTGCGGCGCGAGACGTACATGGGTCCCTGGTTGCCGGAGCCGATTGCGACCACCACGGACTCGGTGGAGCTCGCCGAGTCGATCTCATTTGCGTTCCTCGTGCTGCTCGAAAGCCTGTCGCCGCTCGAACGCGCCGCATACCTTTTGCATGAAGTGTTTTCCTACTCGCACGACGAGGTCGCAGCGATCCTCGACCGAGACGTCGCGGCGTGCCGCAAGCTGTTCGAACGTGCGCGAACAGCGTTACATGTGCGCCGTCCTCGTTTCGCGCCATCGCGCGAGGCACACCAGAAGATCCTCGGCGGCTTTGCTGTGGCGATCGGTACCGGTGACCTTGGCGCACTCGAACGGCTGCTGGCCGTCGATGTGCAGGCGTTCTCTGATGGCGGCGGCAAAGTGTCTGCGGCTCGCAAACCGGTGCTCGGACGAGAGAACGTAGCGCGCTTCTACGCCGGCCTCGGTCGCTTCATCGACGGTAACACCGCCAGCTTCGAGGTGATCGACGTCAACGGTCTGCCGGCAATGCTCATTCGCAACAACGATAAGCCGTATGCTGTGGTGCAGCTCGAGACGGACGGCGAGCAGATCTTCGCGATTCGCGCGACGCTCAACCCCGATAAGCTTCTACTGAGTTTGAGACTGCTGATATAATTTCGATGCCATTGTAAAAGGGCCAGAATTACGCGGCGACCGTAATGAAACGCATAGGAGCCGATCGTATGCGTCTTTTCTCGCTAGTGTGTCTTTCTCTGATTGCCTGTGGAACCCGCGTTTCGGTGATGCCTCTGAATGCCGGCCCACACATGGAGCCACGCGCACCAGAATCCGTCGAAGTCTTTTTTGCGCGTCAGCCGACGCGAACCTTTAAAGAAGTGGCGTTGCTCGAAGCCAGTGGCCACAACGAGA
>JBIKMD010000136.1:0-7759 GCA_044359465.1 Myxococcota bacterium | reverse complement strand
AGAATGGGCAGAGTGAAGCGTCGTCGTGCTGTGATGGGGCTCATGCACGATGTGCTCTTATTCTGTCTCGCTTCACGGTCATTTTCGCCGGTTCCGACGTGTGCCGGAGACGCTCAGCGATTCTGGATACAGCGCCTGGCAGCGACTACGCTCTGCGGATGAAAAAATGGGTCGTGTTGTTTTTGGCTGCGTGCGCTGTGCCGAGTCCCACGCCGAAAGATGAAACAACGGATGCTCCAATGGACAATGCATCGGACAATCCCGACGACAATCAACCCGTGGAGCTTCCGGGCGCTTTTGCCATCGAGCCTCCGCAGGCGACGAGCATCAGCTGGAGCGCATCCCAAAACGCAGCCAGCTATGATGCCGTGATCGCCACCGACGCTGCATGCGTGAGTGAGGTGCAGAGTTTTGCCGGAATCACTTCGACTTCAGCCACCTATGCACCGCTTGCTGACGGCGCGTACTACGTCTGCGTGACGGCGAAGAACGTTCGCGGGCAAACTCCCGCGTCCAACAACGGGCTCGCTTTCATGGTCACGCCGCCGCCGCCAGCAGCGGGTGCGTTTTCTGTTCTCACCCGCGCGACGCATGAAGAAGCGGGTCGCATTCGCTGGTCCGCTTCGCAGAACGCGATCGCCTATTCAGTCGCCGTTTCAGACAACGCCGATTGCTCCAGCCCCATTTGGTCTGTGTCTGGCGTCACCGGCACACAAGCGACGGCAGGCACCTTGCCGCGTGGTTTGCACTACGTTTGTGTGACGGCGGAGGCAGAGGGCGGTAACGCGTTGGCAGCAGCGCAAGTGTTTGCAGGCCTCATGGTGCTCGGGCAACGAGAGTACGCAGGTCCGCCGCCCACTTTGCGAAAAATAGACCCTCAAAGTGTGCTCGCGACGGACGACTTCGTTTTTGTTGGCGACAGCTCAGAGGGTGGTCGCATTGTCGCATTCGCAGCAGGGAACGAGAGCTATCCAGCCGCTTCGTTCGTGCTCAACGGAGTTGGCTCGCAGGTGAACCTCGAGCAGATTGGTGCAGCGCGGGCGATGGCGACGGACGGGACGCATTTTGTCGTCGCCGACGCCAGCAATCATCGCGTGCTCGTTTGGAACGGCGTTCCGGCTGCGTCAGGTCCTGCCGATTTCGTCCTTGGTCAATCCTCTGCAACGACCAACATTGCGAACCAAGGTGGTAGCGTTTCGGCGTTCAATATGAACGCTCCGGCGGGCGTTGCGATTGCTGACGACAAGCTCTTCGTTGCGGATACATCCAATCATCGGGTGCTGGTGTTCGATCCTTTTCCAACGGCGCCAACTGGCGCCAGCTATGTGCTCGGGCAGCCAACGCTCACTAACGGTGCGAGCGGTTGCTCTGGCGGGTTATCGAGCCCGAGCCACGTCGCGACCGACGGAACGAGGCTGGCGATTGCTGACCAGGCAAACCACCGCGTCCTGTACTACGATACGATTCCGCAGAGTGGGAGCGCGGTGCCTGACCACATCCTTGGCCAGGATGATGTTCATGATGCGTGCGCGGCGCGCGACCCAGTGAGTGGTTTTGAAGCTCCAAGCGTCGTTTCAATGAGCAGCGCCGGCTTGGCCGTGGTTGATGCCTCGCATCATCGGACCCTTCTGTTCAGCGGCGAGCCGGTGTGGCCTCCGACGCAGGTCTTTGGGCAAAGTGCGCTTGGCGTGACCGGCAACACCGGCTCCCCGCGTGGAGCGTTTCTCAGCAGCAGCGATCTTTACGTTGCCGAGGGAGTGCCGTCGCGCGTCCTTCGCTACGTGCTCCCTTCTTCTACGCCTTCTCGGGTGTTTGGTCGGCGAACGGCTGACAAACCGTACGAAGACTTCGAGCTCGCGTATCCTGGTCAAGCAGTCTCCGACGGGCAAATGCTCGTCGTTCCAGATTACGATCTCGATCGCGTGCTGATTTGGTACACGCCGCCAACGACCCCAGGGGCGGAGCCGGACGTGATCTTGTCCGGTCACAACGGTGCGTGGACGGCGGGGATTTGCGATGGCCGCTTGCTCGTGAGTGAATACGACAACAACCGAGTCATCGTGTGGAACACCATCCCGCTTCAAAATGATGAACCGCCGGATCTTGTCCTCGGTCAGGCGGATTTCAGTGGTGTCTCTGCGAATCGCGGCGCTGTTGGACCCTCTGGCGACACGTTGGCGTACCCGTATTACACGGCTTGTTTCGGATCGTCTCTCGCCGTCGTTGATTCGGGTAACGAGCGTGTGTTGCTGTGGAGCTCGTTCCCTACGAGCAGCGGGCAACCCGCCGATGTGGTGGTTGGTCAAAGTGATTTCACGGCAGCCGTGACCAGTCCGCAGACTATGGATTTTCCGTGTGGCGTTGGCTTTGACAGCAGCGGTCGCATGTATGTGGCCGAAGGAGGCAACCGCCGAATCCGAGTTTGGGACACTATTCCAACACAAAACGGTGCTCCCGCGGACCGTGTGATCGGCGCCGCGACGACGACTAGCGAGGGGCCCGAAGGCGTGGTGGGTCCCACGACTTTCACCTCCGCAAGCGGGATAGCGCTACCGCGCGACATGGTGATCGTGAATGACTATTCCTCTAGCCGCGTGATTGGCTGGAGCTCGCTCCCGGCCTCACCTGATGTGCCTGCTGATTTCGTGTTGGGGCAGGCGACGTTCACTGAGGCGCTGCGCAACCGCGGTTCGACTCTCGTGACAGAGTACGGCTTCGATTCGCCTGATTCGCTCGGAGCCGACGAGCATTGGATTTATATTGGTGACGCCCCCAACGATCGTTTGATGATGTACCCCATCGACTAGGGCCTGTTCTGCGCGCTCGTCGTGCGCGCAAGTGATTCGGCACTACTGCTGATGACGCGCAGCTCGCCCTGGCGCGACCGTTTTTTTTCTGCTTCATCGACGTCAAGAATACGCGCCAGCAAACCACCGAGCCGACTGCGAGATAGGTGCACCAGCCGAAGAAAAATGCCTGCGGCGTCGCTCGAGCGACCGCCCTCATGTCTTGAGCCGTGTACCAGCCGATAGGAACACCAATCACGACGAGCGCTAGCAAGACGCCCAAAATACGTGCAACGGGCTGCTCCGCAAAAGCGATGATACAAAGTGCCATAGCACCAAAGATCATCGCCGACGTCACCGAGCAGACGCCTACGAACTCGACCAGAAACACCGACACATCATTGGGCATGGGTTCGCCATTGATCAAACCAATGGCCAAAAAAACGATCACCGTGAGGATGGTCCCGTAGAGCAATGCGCTATGCGCTGCGACCGTCTCGAGCAGATCGCCGAGTCGGCGCAGGTGGAGGTTTTTGTGGTCCTTGATCCACATGAGCCCAACGAATGGCAGGGCGATCGCAACGAAACAAAGCAGTGTCGCCAGCACGGCGCCAAGCGTTTGCAGGATACTGTAGTAGTAGAGCCCTATGCCAAAGACTTGGCCAACGACGAAGAGCCAAACTAGCAGCAGACCGAGGCGGCCGAGCATAGGCCAAGCATACGGTAGCCGCCGAGCGCTCGCGAGACTTTGGCAAACGACGCACCTCTTGAATACGCCGCTGCGCCAGCACGCTGCCGTTTGCACTACGAGTGCTTGTGGCGCGCAAGTGGATCGACCATCGGGACCGTGGCAAGACATTGGACCATGCTCACACTCTGCGCCGCGCTGATCCTGAATGTCTCTTTCTTCGATGGCCGCACCACTCACACCCCCGCTCCGCCGACGGAAGAAGACAAAGCGGCCGTGCAGCGCGATGCGTTCGACCTGCTAAAGAAGAAGATGGACAGCGGTTATTTCCAGACGGGTGGACCCAGCTTCACTGATGTCGTGACAGGTTCCTTCACCGGGAAGGGCAAAGAGCAACGTGCCGTGTTGTTCACCTTGCTCACGTCTACGACCATCTCCATCACAGGTGTTGCCATCTTAGAGAAAGGCGCAGTTGTTGCGCTGATTGGACGCGACGAAAGAGTCATGAAAGACACCGGGCTCGTGCGAGTAAAGAACGCAGATGGCAAAGGCACGGACGCTCTCGGCATCATTTCGGATACACGTTGCTCGCCCTCTGAGACGAAGTGCAAGGTGCTCAACGATAGCTGGCTCAGCTTCGTGCAGCTCACTGGCGAAAAGAAGATGAAGAGCCTGGAGCTGATCCGCACGGGCGCGCTCGGGTGCCCCAAAGACGTGCGCTCCGCGTCCGAGTTGCTGCTTACACCAGAGTTGCCAGCGAAGATCGAGAGCGTCAATTTCACCGGCAATTGCGGCGAAGAGAAGTGGACCGAGGAATCACGTGCACCGGCCGCCCGCGAGGCAAGCTACAGTGTAGGGCTCACACAAACCCGACTCTTGTGAGTCACGCGCCACCAAGGCTTTGTCGCCTGACGCGGTCGAGGTTGGGTTCAAGCACAGCCTTTAGTCGCGACTCAAGGTGACCTGGCTCCGATAACCCGCTCATGCCAGCCATTGCCTCGGCTCAGACGATTGCCGCTTGGATCAACCGCGACCTCAGCGCTGGGTCCGTTCGTTTGGATCAGCTCAACCCAGCCGCAGTAGCCGCCCACTTTCAGTGTTCGCCGCAAGTTGCGAGCGAGGCCATTGCGCTATGCCAACAGGCTGCCGTCGCGGCCGCCGAAGCGCTAGCCGTCAGAACAGCCGCCATGCGCGCAGCGACCTCTGCCCAAGGTGCGGCAGCCTCTGCGGGCGGATCACACCTTCAGAACAACACGCCCGCAGCGTTGCAGGCGCGAGTGGCCGCCCCCGATCAGCTGCTTGCGCAAGCTAGCGCGGCGTTCGCTCGTGGCGACTTGAACAGTGAGGCGGGTGCCCTCGCTCAGTATTGGAACAGCTTCAGCGCGAGCCAGGTACTCGACGCGCAGCTCATGCCGGCGCTCGGCGCCGAGAACGCACTTCCGCAAGGCAGCCCGCAACGTGCGTTATTGCAGGCCATGCGTCACGCGCCGCAACCACAACGTTTGCAGATGCTGCGCGACTTCGTCATGCCCAAACAACAACGCGCGCCGTCCTTTGGCGAAGATCTCGTGAGTAAGTTGCAACAAGGTTTCCAAAAAATCGTCGCGAATCCAGGCATGGCCATTGGCATGATGAATCCCATGCTCGGCATGATGATGGGAGGACTGCAGCAACAACAGCCAGTTGCGGAGCCGGCACCTGCGCCAGCCTCCCTCTCTCTCTTGGATCAGCTCACGCATCAGGCAAGTGTTGCGAATGATAAACACCGCGTACTTGGGCGTGCCTATCCTTCTGCTGGTGAGTTGATGCCGCTGATTCAGCGCTTCGCAGCAGCGAGCGAGGGCCTCGATGTGAACATGAAAACACGCTTGGTCGCGGCGTTCGAAAGCGCCCTGCAACGCGGCGACGCACAAGGTCTTACCGCGCTTGCGACGCGCTCCGAAGCACTCGCGCAGGCGGACTATGAGGCGAAGATGCGAGCCGCGCTCGCTTAGGCGCTACAAAGCCTGCAGTGACGACTTGAGGTTCAGCGAGCCTTCAGATCGACGTCCAAAGAAAACGCGCCCGCAGTCACGCCCTTGGCTCCAGCAACGCCAACATAAACCGTGTACGGATTGTCCATGGTGATCAGTTGATCGACCGACTCCACCTCGCCCGGGTTCGGTGAGACCAGCGCGTCACTCTTGCCAAAGCTCGCCTCGCACTTGGCCATGAAGACCTTGGGAGGCAGAGAGGTCGTATCGCCCTGGATGACCCGATACACATACAAGCTCAGATCCAACGACGGATCCTTTGGAGTAAGCTTCACCGCTAACGACGAGCTCGCTGGTTGGTCAAAGCGATAGAGCACGTGTTTGCCATCAAAGTGCATGAAGCGATGGCCACCAAAACACGCCACGTTCGAGCTCTCTGCCCAGTTGAGTGGAATCTCTACGCCCCCGTCGATCTTGCCTTGAATGGTCGTCACTTTTCCGACGGCCACCGGGATCGCCCCGTATTTGGTGATGGCGCCGGTCTTCTCAGGTGCTGCAGTTTTTAGGTCGATATCCAAGGTGAAATCAGCTGAGGTGATCCCCTCGAACCCAGCAACCCCCACATAGATCGAATAAGGATTGGCAATGGACACCATCTCTACGGTGTCTACTTCTTCTGGGTTGGGCTTGGTTCCCACCACGGCTTGCCCGTAGTCGGCCTCGCATTGCGTCCCGTAGATCTCTGGTGGAATCAGGCGCTCACCAACCGCCGCGCGGTACGCATACAGGTTTACGTCCTTGCCCGCTTTGCTCGTCAGCGAAATCTTGGCTTGTGATTGGGCGGGCAGATCAAAACGGTAGAGCACGTGTTTGCCATTGAATGACGGGAAGTGGTTGCCCGGAAAACACGCCACGGCGGAGCCTTGAGCCCAATCGAGATCAATCTCCACGCCGCCGTCGATCTTGCCTTCAAAGCTGTTCTTGCCGGGCTTCACCTGCAGGGGCGTGAAGCCACTGATGCGGCCTGTCTTTGCCGGCGCCGCTGTTTTGAGATCCACGTTGAGCGTGAAGTCAGCCGAGCTAACGCCTTTGTATCCGGCGACCCCCACGTAGATGGAGTAGGGGCTCGCAATCGACACCATCTCCACCTCATCTACCTCTGTTGGATTGGGCTTTGTGCCAACCACCGCCTGTCCGTAGTCGGCCTCACATTGGGTTCCGTAGATCTCTGGCGGGATGAGCTTTTCGCCCACGGCGGCCCGATAAGCATAGAGGTTCACGTCTTTCCCGTTCTTGCTAATCAAGGAGATCTTGGCCTGCGACTTGGCTGGCAAATCGAAGCGATAGAGTACGTGTTTTCCGTCGAACGATTCAAAATGGTTCGCTGGGAAACAGGCCACCGCTGAGTTTTGTGCCCAGTCAAGATCGATCTCCACACCCCCGTCGATTTTGCCTTCGAAGCTATTCTTGCCTGGCTTTAGCTGCAGCGGTGTGAAGCCCGCAATGCGACCAGTCTTGGGCGGCGCTGCTGTTTTCAGATCCACCTTGATATCGAAGCCGCCAGTGGTCACGCCCTTGTAGCCAGCCACCACCACATAGATCGTGTACGGATTGGCAATGGCCCACATTTCCGTATTCTCGGGCTCACCTGGATTGGGCAACACACCAAAGGGCATGCCCATTTTATAGCTGGCCTCACACTGGGTGCCGTAGATCGCTGGTGGGAGTAGTAGCTCTCCTTTGGCCGCACGGTAGGTGTACAAGTTCAGGTCGCCTGGTCCTTTGGGGATCATTTGTACCTTCGCTACCGACTTGGGCGGCAGATCAAAGCGGTATGCGACGTGTTTCCCGGCGAATGCGTCAAAGTGATTTCCGGGAAAACACGCGACAGCAGAGCTCTGCGCCCAATCGAGATCAATCTCCACGCCGCCGTCGATGGTGCCTGACACCGTAGTGACTCCGGGCTTCACCACAATGTCTGTCACTTTTGTGATCTTCCCGGACTTGGGCGGTGGCGCGGTTTGCAAATCGATCTGAATGTCGAACGCACCTTTGCTCACGCCTTTGTAGCCAGCGACTCCCACGTAGATGGTGTACGGATTGGCAATGGCCCACATCTCGGTACTCTCTGTTTCGCCAGGATTGGGCTGCACGCCAACGCGCGCTGTTTTGTAGCTCGCCTCGCACTGCGTGCCGTTGATTTCTGGTGGGAGCAGCTTTTCGCCCACGGCGGCGCGATAGCTGTACAGGTTCAGATCTCCGCCGCCGCCTTTGGGCACGAGCGCGATCTTGGCAATCGACTTGGCCGGCAA
>JBIKMD010000135.1:0-7778 GCA_044359465.1 Myxococcota bacterium | reverse complement strand
CCGCGGCGAGCGTGCCCGGGCCAAATGTTCGCGAGTTGCACTGAAGACAATCCCGATTGCGGCTGCGAAAAAGCGCCATTCGTCGCCTTGCCGCCCGGGCTCGATCCCAAACAATGCTTCGTCGACGCGTGTGATGGTGGTCCTGGCGATACAGGCGTCTTGGGAACTTACACGACAAGCACTGGCTCGAAGGTGCTGGCGGCGAGCGTCGACACGTTCAGCTCGAGCACACAGACGGGCTGCGTTGTGAGCAGCGAAACTACGGCTGCGTGCTGGTGAGTGCTCGCTGCTGCAGTTAAGGTCCAAGCGCGATGAGGCGGCCGGATTCTGTGGCCACGTAGAGTCGATTGCCCACACCAATCGCGATCTGCGTGTTGTTCATGGTCTCGCCAATGTCGTGGCTCCAACGTTCATTGCCTTGCGCATCGATGGCGTGGAGTTTTCCGGCGCGTGTTGCGACGTAGGTTGTTCCGTCTGCACCGAGCGTGGGTTGTACATCTACCAGCACGCCGGTGGTGAAGCTCCAGCCCTCTGAGCCATCGCTCTCGTAGCGTTTCACTTTGCCAGAGACCCAAGCATTGTTGTTGTCCTCTTGGTTGTAACCAACACGCAGGCTGCCATCGCTGTCTTGCGCTACGCGGCTCGCGCTGCCGTGAGTGAATCCATAGTCGTAGAAATTGCGCACGCCGGTGTAGTTGAAGCTGGCGAAGTAGGTGTCTGCTAAGCCGCCGGAATAAAAGAGGGAGGTCGCGCTAAAACCCACGAAGTAGAAGCCCGTTGCAGTGGGAATGCTGCGCTCGAGTGTGCCCTGCGGAGTGAGTACGCGAATCGCTCCTTCGCTCGCGATGGCTAGCTGTCCGTTTGGGCGCACATACAAGCCGTGGGTGTAAGCGTGAATAGAGAAGGGCGTGAGCACTTGATCAATCGCACCCAAGCCCGCGCCTGTGCTCATGAGTGACCACACGCGCGACGTGTTCGAGTCTTCACTGGCTGCTTTGACGAGCGCGATATCGCCGTTTGGAAGAATGTTGAACGAGGTTGCCCCGGGCGCAGCGAACGCGTCGCTTGCGCCTGTGCTCGTGTTCACCTGCAAGACTTTGCGGGTGGAGCAGCCTGCACCGCAAGCTTCCGCGATGAGCGCATACACGTTGCCATCAGCCGCGAGCGCAGGCGTGGACACAATGTCCGTGTAGGCAGCGGAAGGAAACGCAAACGCTCGCTCTTTGCCGTTCACATCGTAGGACGCGAGGGTCGGGTGTTTGCTGCCATTCGCTGAAAGGCCCGCCCAAACGTAGACGTCTCCGCTTGTGTCGACAACGGGATCGTAGATCCAGCGCCCTTCTAGATTCTTGGACCAGAGTTGTCTTGGTTTGGTGAGCGGACCGTTGCTGTTGCTGCGACCTTGGCCGTCTGGACAGAAGCCGTGAAATGGCCAGGGCGCAGCGAGCGCGAGGCCTGTGCCTTGCGGACAAACAACAGCCGGGGTTGCGCCCTGGGTTCCTTGCGATCCGGTGGGACCCGTTGCTCCCGTGGGCCCTGTTGCGCCCGTGCTCCCATCCTTGCCGTCTTTGCCGGTGGTGCCGTCGCCTCCTTCTTGTGGCGACGGCGTGGTGAGCGGGCCGGCGGGAGCATTTTTGTCGCTCAGGGCGCGCGAATCTAGGCCGCCACCACAGGCGCTAACAAGCGCGCAAATTAGGAGGGTCGTTCGCATGAAGGCCGCTCGGCTAGCACGCGTGTAGTAGGTCGCGAAGCGCAAAAGGCATCTGAGCGAGACATGTAGCGCGTTGGCGCAAGGTCCTCGGCACCCAGTCGAGGAGCCGCTGTCTAGCCCGTTCCGGTAGCGAAAAAAAGAGCAGCTTTGCAGGCGTTTTTGCGCTGGTAAGTTTGCCTAAACGCGGCGCGTCCGTACGCTCGGCGGCTACGAAATAGGCAGCCCGCGCTCTCTTGCTTGTGCTCCTGTTTTGTTCGCGTGCAGCGACTCTCAACCTGGGGGTGAACGGCGCTCCAGACATCAATGGCCGTGATGGTGCGATGGGGGCTACGGGACCAACAGGTGCACTTGGGGGGGACACCGGCGCGCACATTCTACACAAGCTCAAACAAGTCGATGGCGCGGGCCCTGGGTTGAACGCCGATCAACTCTGTGGATTCGATGCTTCTGCCTACGTTCGCGGCGGTGGAACCAAAGTGCTGCCCATTGGGTTTGCGCAAATGACCTACACTGCACGCTAAACCCCGCTTTACGTTTTGCTGCGATCTTGCCATGAGGCCGCCGTGAATGTGACGCCCGAGGCTTTTCGAGAAGTTTGTTATCGCTGCCGGCGCGCCAAGGCCGTGTGTCTTTGCCCCGTTTTGAGCACTATCCCCACCAAGGCGAAGATCGTTTTTCTTCAGCATCCTCGTGAGGCTCGCAATCCCATTGGCACCGTGCGTATGGCGCACTTGCAGCTCGAGGGCTCACGCATCGTCGAGGGGACCGAGTTTGCGAACCACGCCGAAGTGCAAAGCTTGCTCGAACAAGATCGTGGGCACGCGGTGGTTCTGTTCCCGGCCGAAGGTGCGCGTGATGCGAGCGAGCTCCGTACGCACGCAGGGCCGCTCGCTATCTTTGTGCTTGATGGCACGTGGTCGCAGGCTCGTAAGCTCTGGAAACAGAACACTTTTCTGCATGCGCTGCCTGCCTACACGCTGAGCCCAAAAGAACCCGGGCGCTACCGCATTCGCCGCGAGCCAGCGCCGCATTGTTTGTCGACGATTGAGGCCGTAGGTCAGCTGCTCGACGCCATTGAAGGCACAGAGGGCGCGCACGCTGCGCTGCTCAATCCTTTTGATGCGATGATCGAGAAACAGATCTCGTTTACCGGCGCGGGTGTTGGGCGTGTGCGTCGTCGCATTCGCGATCGCAAACGCTATTTCGCGTTCCCCGAAGGTTTGGATCCGGCGCGCGCGGTGCTCGTGCATGCCGAAGGTACGGGCCACGCTGCCCGCGCTGAGGGCGGCGATAACGAGCTACTCGAGTGGCATGCGTTCAAGCCCAGCAGCGGCGAGCGTTTTTATGCAGCCCTGCAAACCGAAAAGCCGCTAAACCCTCTGGTGCGTGAGCGGTTGGCTTTGCCTGAAGAACGACTGCCGCGTGCGGCACTCGACGCAGCCTGGGCCGCGTTTGTGGGTGATGCACCCTGCGTGGGATGGGGCCGCTATGCGCCCTCGTTGTACGCAGCGAGTGGCCCAGCGCTCGCCAATTTTTTCGATTTGCGCACGTTGCTCACGGACTTTCTGAAGGTGCGTCTCGGTTACGTCGAAGACGGCACTGAACGTTTGAAGCTCAGTGCCTCGGACGATCCGCGTCGCGGACACAGGCGTGTGCGGCATCTCGAAGCGCTCTTTGCGCACGCCATGACACTCGCCGCTGCTCGCGGTGGTGTTAAACCTTTGCTTCCTTGATCTGGACCTGCTAGCGGCCGCTCCAACTCAGGGAGCCATCACATGCCGAAAAACCGCGTTAAAAAAGCCATCGCCCGCTTGGTCCGTTTTGTTCGCGGCGCTGCCTGGGGCGGCTTCGCAGCTTCGACCTGATCCTTCGCGCGCTTTTTTCCGTCTCAATCTCTCCCGACAATTGCTGATCCTATCCTGCCGAAGGCACGCTAACGCGGCTCCATGCACGTGTTACTTTGGGGCTTTGGAACGCGGGGCGACATGCAACCGCTCGTCGCCTTGGCGCTGCACTTGCGCGCATGTGGTCACACCGCTCAGCTAGTTGGGCCGCCAGACTTTGCCGCTTGGATCGAGCGCGAAGGTTTTCATTACACCTCGGTTGGCAGCCACTTTGGTGCGTTCATGGAGCGTGCGAACAACAGTGCGCTGGCGCTCTCATCGCAATCGCTTCCAGAGATCACCAAGCAGTTCTCGCTTTCGCCTGAGCTCGCCAAACACGCTGACGTCGTGATCGCAGGGATTGGCGCCATGGCGGCGCCTTCCTACGCAGAAAAGTGGAACAAACCGTTTCGTTTGCTCCTGCAGGCAGCGGCCTATCTTCCGTCACGTCATTGGCCCGCACAAACCATCGCCTCGCAAGGTCTGCCGGCATGGCTCAACGCCGCGTCTTGGTGGGCGACGGGCCTTGGACTCGACCTCACCTTTGGGACGAAGCTCAATGCGGCGCGCCGCCGACTCGCGCTGCCGCCCGTGGCGAGCGCATGGGGCAATGCGATGCGTGCACAGGTGTGGCTCGCCGCTGATCCGGCGCTCGGTCCCGCCGAAGCGATCGACCCTCGCATCAAAGTGGAACAACTCGGCGCGTTCTTTTTGCCCGAGTCGCCGCAGGCTTTGCCCGTGGCGCTCGAGACCTTCCTGCAAAAGCCGGCGATCGCCATCACCTTCGGCAGTATGCCGAGCAAGCAGGGTGCGCGCTTGCTCTCCATACTCAGCGCCGCTACGGCCAAAGCTGGTGTGCGCGCCGTGGTTGTCTCTGGCTGGGCCAAACTACCGAGCGTCACTGCTGACGAACATGTGCTCGTCGTTCCCGAAGTGTCTTTTGCCGCGCTGTTTCCTCGTGTCACTGCGGTGGTTCACCATGGCGGTGCCGGCACGCTCACGCTTGCAACGATGGCCGGCAAAGCGCAGCTCGTGGTGCCGCATATCTTCGACAATTTTTACTGGGCGAAGCGCTTGCTTGCGCTTGGCGTCGCGCCGCCCCCACTGCCCATCAAGGCGCTCAATGCCGATCGTTTGGCGGCTCGGTTGCGCGCACTGACGCCGGAGATGACTGCGCGTGCCGAAGCGCTCGCGCCTGGGATTCGCCGTGATGGCGTGGCGAGGGCAGAGCGGGCGCTTACCCTGCTTTCTTAGCGGCTTTGGCGGACGCGCTATAAGTGTTGGCAATCTGGCCAGCGTCGCGGGATTTTCGTCACTTTTTGAACAGTTCCAAGCGTAATCCGCCATGCATGCGTTTGCGCTTCTGATCTGGCATGCTAGCGGGCACGCCATGAGTGAGACCAACCATTCACCTAAGCTCCGAAGCCGCGCTTCCGAGCAACCGTTCAAATATCCCCTCGAAAAGCCTTTCGTGGAGCCAGATTGGCGCCGCGTTCCAGGCTATAAAGACGTCACCAAAGAGGAGTGGGAAGCCGCTCTTTGGCAGCGTAAGCACACGGTCAAGAGTCTAGACGAGCTCAAGAAGGTGCTTGGCGACAAGTTGCCGGACGATTTGTTCCAGAGCATGCAGCGCGACCAAAAAGAACGCGCCACCATGTCCATCTTGATGCCGCCGCAGATGATCAACACCATGAACCTGGATGATCTGTGGAACGATCCGGTTCGGCGCTACATGCTGCCAGCGTTTGCCGATCGGCATACGGAATGGCCAAACCATCCCAAGGCGAGCCGCGACAGTTTGCACGAGCAAGAGATGTGGGCGGTTGAGGGTTTGACGCATCGTTACCCGACCAAGGTGCTCGCCGAGCTCTTGTCTACGTGTCCTCAATACTGTGGTCACTGCACGCGCATGGACCTCGTTGGCAACGATGTGCCGCAGGTGGAGAAGCTTCGCTTCAACATTCAGCAGAAAGAACGTTGGGGGCTGATCCTCGACTATTTGCGCAAGACAAAGAGCGTGCGCGACGTGGTGATCAGCGGCGGTGACATTGCCAACCTGGCCATCACGCAGCTCGAGCCTTTTGTCGATGCGGTGCTCGACATCGAGAACATTCGCGACATTCGTTTGGCCTCGAAGGGCCTGATGGGTGTGCCGCAGCACTTCTTGCAGGACACCGTGCTCGCAGGGCTCGATCGCCTGGCGAAAAAAGCCGTCAAACGTGGCGTCGCTTTGGCGCTTCACACCCACGTGAACAACGCGGCGCAAGTGACCCCGCTCGTTGCCAAAGCCGCAGGCAAGCTGCGCGAGATGGGTTTCCGTGATGTGCGCAACCAAGGTGTGCTGCTGCGCGGCGTGAACTCGACGGTCAAAGATCTCTTGGACCTTTGTTTCACCCTGCAAGACCACGCGAATATCCTGCCGTACTACTTTTATATGTGCGACATGATCCCGAACTCCGAGCACTGGCGCCTGAGTGTGGCTGAAGCGCAGGAGCTTCAGCATGACATGATGGGTTATCTTCCGGGTTTCGCCACGCCGCGTATCGTGTGCGACGTGCCTTTCGTCGGCAAGCGCTGGGTGCATCAGATTGCCGACTATGACCGTGAGCGCGGCATCTCGTACTGGACCAAGAACTACCGCACCGGCATTGAATACGACGACCCCGAAGCGCTCTCACGCAAGTACGAGTACTTCGACCCAATCTACACGCTACCCGAGGCGGGGCAGGCGTTTTGGCGAAATCACAAATAGTCCGTTAAACTCACTGGTAGATGGACGATCCAAAAACCAGCCCAGTGAGTCACGAGCATACGCACGAGCTGCTCGATGAAGTCTTGCAACACACCTCACAACAAGCGTTGCGGCTCAGCCATTTAGACGAAGGCATGACGGAGCTGCGGGCGCAAATGGCTGCGCTTCGTGAGGAGGCGCAGCGAAAGCCTGGTGGGCCCACATCTTCTGCCGGGTTTGGTGGGGCGAACGACCAGGTTGATGCGATTGAACGCGACGCACGCGCAGCAAGGCGCAAGGTGTCTTGGCTCACTGCGCTTGTAGCGGTGCAAACACTGTTACTAGGGGCGCTGGTGTTCATGACTGTTCGGCCCAAAGAGGCAGCACCTGCGCAGATCTTGCAACCGGTCGCTGAAGCGGCGGCAGCACCAAGGCCGGTTCCCGTGGCGACCGAACAAGCCGCTGCAAACCCTTTCGCGGGCACCCCCAACTCGCCGGATGCAGCGGCAGCAAAACCAGAGCCGAGCGCAGAGGCGACGAAGAGCGAAGTGAAGAAAAAGAAGAAGAGGAAATAGGCGTGCCTACGCCTCAGGATTCGCGGCTTTCGAGCTCGTCGCAGGCCGGACAGGTACCAGAGTTACGAACTGCGCTCGAAGTCACCGTCAGCTACGGTGATGCCGTGCTCGACGTACGCCACTTGATTCCTCCGCATGGGCTCACAGTGGGCGAAGGCAAAGCCGTCGATCTCACGGTCTCCACCGATCAACTACCAGTCAGTGAGTTCCCGCTGCTGCGCTGTGACGGCGAGGCCTTTGTTCTCACGTTTAGTGAAGGGCAGCGCGGCGAAATTGATTTGGGTGATGGCGCGATTCATCCGCTCAAGTGGTTTCAAAGTGCGCGCGGAGTGACGCGTGATCCCGCTATGGCAAAGAGTTGGCGTTACGTGCTGCCACGCGCTGCACGGGTGACGCTGCGCTTCGATGGCGTGACCCTCGCGATGTGCTTTGTGACGCCGCCCGAGCGTCTGTTTGAACCGAAAACCCACCGCGACTACCGCTACGCTGCTGGTGTCCTGGCGGCGTCCGTGCTCGCGCTACTTGTGATGGCGTTGACCTTCGTCTTCGAATCTACCTCACCGGAAACCTACGTGCCTGCTGCCGGCGTCGATGCGGATGTTCGCACAGCACGTTTGTTCGGCGCGTCCATCACGACGACGCCCATGATGGCACTCTCCGCTGCGCCTATGGTGCTGGGGACGCTGAGTGAGGACGATCTAGCCAAAGCGCTTGTGCCTGCGCAGCCAGCGCTGGAAAGCTGCTTACGCGCGTTAGACCCAAACACCTTCATCGATGCGCGTTTGCGAATCGACGGAGACGGTCATGTTGGGTCTTCTGACGTACGCAGCGTTCCTGAGGCGAACACGGCGTGTTTGAGTGAGGTGCTCGGCGCGCTG
>JBIKMD010000134.1:0-7805 GCA_044359465.1 Myxococcota bacterium | reverse complement strand
CCAGCTTGGTCGGCAATGTCTATGCTGATCACACGCCCGCGTCCGAGCAACTCGCAGATACTCGCGAGGAACAGAGTGCTTCCTCCAAGACAGGTCCCACACTCGATAATGAGATCGGGCGTCGTTTCAACGAGAATCTCTTGGTAGACCCACATATCGAGAGGACATTTTTGCGCGACGTGACCGAGCCACCCAGCGCTGATCGTTCCTTCCCCGCCTCTGCACCGGGCTGCATCCCAACGCTTCCAATACAGCGCTGTAAACTGAGCGATGACGTTGCGCTCTTCTTCGCTGAGTGTTGGCAGCTCAGTTGGTGGAACAAAGGAAGTCATGAGCCGAAGACTCCACGAAGGACGCGTTCGGCATTCGCGAGGGAGAAACGTGCGCCAACTAACGCTACGCCGCGGTCTGACATGTGTGACCACCGTGACTCGGAAAGGTAGAGCCGCACAATTTCGTTGGCCCATTCGGTGGGCTGTTCGGCCACTACGAGTCCTTCGCCCGTGCTGGCGTCCATGCCCTCGGCAGCGATTTCGCTGCAGACGCAGGGTACGCCCATGGCGAGGCTCATGATGACTTTGCCCTTCAGGCCAGCCCCATAACGCAGCGGCGCAATGGACAAACGAATGCTCTCGAAAAAGTCGCGCGCATCTTCTACGAATCCTTTGGCAACGATGTGGCTCGAGTCTTGCGCCAAAAGGTCTGGAGGCATCTGCGAGCCAGCGATGATGAGCTTGCAATCTGGGAGTTGCTGACGAACCAGTGGCCATATCGCAGTAATGAAATAGCGCACGGCGTCGGCGTTTGGTGGGTGAGCAAAACCACCAATGAACCCAATGTTCGCCCGCTGCTGGTATGACCTGCGGGTTCCGATTGCCTCACGCATGATGGGGAGTACCGTAGCCGCGAGCCGGTCGCCTTCGAGCACCTGTTGCTCGTACGTGCTTCGTACCAGCGTGACATCAGCGCGTTTGATGACGCCTTGCTCGGTCGCACGCATGTACTCAGCTCGGTCGCTAAGTGACAGATCTGCACTGAACGCAGCGGCGCGCCTCAGGCGCAAGTAATGCAGATCGACAGTGTCAAAAATGACGCGTGCTTGCGGAGCGAACGCCCGGACGTCGTCAATGAATGTAGCTGCGGTTTCTGCGCGGGAGAGCCAGATGAAATCGAAATCCTGCCCGTGCACGCGGATGTAATCTTTGGGCGAAGTGAGGAAAGGAAAGTACAAAACCTCAACGCCTAGAGCCTGAAGCTGCGCCGTATACTTGCCCGCATGTAGGAGATTCGAGCGCGGAATGAAGACCACGTGGTAATCCCACTCGCGCAAGATGCGGAGAATGTTGAGCGCATCGAGCGAACCAGAGTCCTTGTCGGGCTCCGGCACGCATTCGTCGATCATGAGCACGGCCTTGCGTGTGCGCCTTGCTGAAAATCGCTTGGGGCGTAGTTCTGCGGTGCCGAAGTCTTTGATCGCGTCTTTCCAACGTTCCAAAAAGAGCGGCTTGTTGCGTGCTTCATTGCTGGTGACATGAGTGCCGTAACTCGCGTTCTCTACGTGCACCACCTGGGAACGAGGCTGAACGAGGACGCGTCTCCCTGAACTGCGCACGCGAAATGCAAGATCAGTGTCTTCATAATAGGCCGGCGCGAAGTGGGTGTCGAAGCCACCAAGCTCGCTCCACACGCTGCGAGGCAACGCGATGCTCGCACCAGAGCAGTAGTCCACGTCACGGACGTAGCTCACTTCCGGGCGATCAGCGCTCGTGCCGCGCCCGAAGTGCCAACCCGACGCATCCGACCAAATGATGCTTCCGGATTCCTGCAAGAGACCGTTGCTGGAGAGCAGTGCCGAGCCCACGAGCCCTGCCTTTGGGTACTGGCGAAACGTGTCGACGAGGCTGTCGAGTGCACCCGGCAGGGGCAGCGTATCGTTGTTTAGAATCCACAAGATCTCCCCTGTCGCGCGTCTTGCTCCATCGTTGGCCGTATGTAGAAAGCCGCGATTCGTGGTGGCCCGCACGTAAAGGATTCCCTGCATGGCCCGAAGCGTCTGCTCCGTCTCGTCGCTCGAAGCATCATCCACCACGATGACCTCAAAAGGCGTCCGATCAGGCAACGCGGCGAGGGCCCTGAGACAACGCAGCGTGTGATGAAGCTGATTGTAAACCGCAATGATGATGGAAACTCTGGGCTGTGGCGCAAGGGTGAGCCGAACAGGGCCTGGTGTGTGAAGCGTTTCCTGCAGTTTGCTCACAGTGAGCTCAGTGGGCACGATCTGAGATGCGTTGCAGCTCCGCCCCTGCCGATGCCCTTCGCGCAGGTAATGGGCCAGCGCGTTTTCGCCACGCGCGCCGTAATGCGCAGCGTGAAACAACGGATGTGGGTCGCCCGAACCATGGGTTGCGTAGTGAAGCAACGAACCCTTGTAGTGGGCGGCGTCGAAGAGCGGATTCGGACGCAAACCGGCTGCGGCGCCAACCTGCAAATAATGCAAAAGCGCATTGGCTGGTTGCTCTCCTTTTATTTGCGCCAAATAGTAGGGAAGATCGAAGAGCGGAGTAGGGCTGTGGCCTGCATGTTTTAGAAAATGACACAGCGGATTGTCTCCGCGGGTGTCAACCGCGTTCAGATAGTAGCGAGTCGAAAACAGCGGATGTGGGTCCAGCTTCGCTTCCAGAAGGTAATGCAGCAGCGGGTTCTCTGTAGCGATCTGTGTGCGGTAGTGGCTGGTTGAAAAGAGGGGGTGCGGATCACGACCTTCTTTGGCGCCAAATTGAAGGAAGTGAGACAGCGGATCAACGCCTGCTTTGGCGACGTCTGGGTACTGCGCGAGATAAAAAGAATCAGAGAACAACTGCCGGCAGATCTGCTCCGCGCTTTCGGGGGACGAGGGTGTCTTGTCTTGTGCCACTGCGTGATCGGATGGCTTTGCTTGCTCCCGCCTTGCGAACACGCGTCTCAGCTTTGCCATCGTTGTTTGCGGCTGCGCCATCCCAAGAGCGCTTGCACCAAGTTCGAGTCAAAGGCGAGCGCCGTAGCTTGGGTTGCCTATTTTCGAGTTAACCGCGCGTGCTGACTTGCAGGGCGCGAAGGACCTGCTGCGCTTCGTCGACAATCACACACTGTTCTTGCGCATAGTGACGGTGCGAGTGTTCGGTGCGGCAGACGTGCAGCGGAGAGACGGTCCTCGGTGGCATAGTGGCTTCTCACGCTACGACGTAGAGGCCCTCTAGCTCGCCGAGCAGATCCGCGAGCAACATGTCTTTAGGTGTGGTGGCTGTGCCTGCCGCCGCGCCCTCGGGGTCGAACACGCATACGTAACGCTCACCTCTGAGCTCGAATGCTTCAAGAATGACAATGGAGCTCGCAGCCGAGAGCTTGCGCCGTTTCTGATGCTGCGGGTTCGTTTCGGTCGTGCTTGCGTAGACAGGACGTCGCTCACAGATAGCGTTGAGCAAGGCTTCCCAGCACAGATCTTTGTCCGCCATGCTGACGTTCGAGAGGTTACGACCGGTCAAACAACGAACGAGGTAGGACAAGCGCATTGATGCAGGCTTGCCCACCAGATTCTTCATGTGTGTAGCGAGCGCTTTGGTGACGTACTGACAGAACAGCATACCAATCGATTTGCGTTCGTCTGCCGCCGTCGACAGGTCGTCATTCATTGCCTGGTTCTGCGCTTGCGCCTGCTTGTGGCTACGCGCGAGCACCCATGTGGGATAAATGAGACCGTTTGCCGTTTCTTGATAGAGGCGCACCACCACATCTTCAGAAGGGTGACGCGTCATCACTACCTTGCGCGCACCCTCTGGTTTAACTTGGGCAAAGCCGAGCAGCACAGCCGTGAGGGTGGCGTCGGTGATCGGCGCGGCCATGACGTCTTTGGGATCCAAACGATCCACAAAACACTTACCCCCAATGGGTGGTGCCACGGCTGTTGGTGCTGCCAGGGGGATGGCCAAGCCGCGAACGAGGGGCTGATGTGCAGAATAAACAGCAGGGCGAGCGCTGGCCGCAAGGAGTGAATCGTCCAGCGACACCATGCCGCGTTTGAGCCGTCTTGGCTTGGGCCGTTGAAACAGCCCTACGCGTTTTCGTCCTTGGGTTCGCGGTCCGTACACTCAGCCCTCACTCATCCAGTAGCGTTATCGCAATCACACTGTGATCGTTGCCACATTACCGCGGGCTGACCCGCGGGGCTGCCTTTTCGTTAGAGCGTGGCGCTTTTGGCTGCGTCGGCCATAGAGCGCAAGACACCACCGCCGCTTCGCGATATGCGGCGCGCATGACGTGGACAATTGACGGAAAACGGGTGCTCATTACAGGGTCTACGCGTGGAATTGGGCGCGAAGCAGCGCTTGCGCTTGCAAAGCAAGGCGCCGAGGTGTTGCTCGTTGCGCGTGACAAAACGCGCGGCGAAGAGACCTTACGCGCGGTCAAAGCGGCATCGCCGCGGCAGCTGGGTGAGGTGTTTTACGCCGATCTCTCGCTGGTTGCAGATACACGCAGGTTGGCGCGCGATATCAAGGCGCGTTTCGACCGCATGGACGTGCTCATCAACAACGCAGGCGCGCTCTTTGCCAACAAGGAAACGACGCGCGAGGGCTTCGACCTGACTTTTGCGACGAACCATTTGTCCGCGTTTGTGCTCACAACCGAGCTGCTCCCCCTGGTGAAGGCGCGTATCATCACCACTGCGAGCGAGGCGCACCGCGGCGGAAGCATCGACTTTGCCGATCTTCAAAAAGGCTCAGGCTTTCGAGCTTATGCGACGTCCAAGCTCGAGAATATTTTGTTCACGCGCGAGCTTGCCAGGCGCATTGCCGGCACGGGCGTGACGGCCAACTGCTTGCACCCTGGCGTAGTTGCGTCGAACTTTGCGCTTGAACGCGGAGGCATCGCACGGTTTTTCTACAGACTCGGCGCCCCGTTCCTGAAAACGTCCGAAGAAGGTTCGCGCACGATCACCTATCTTGCGGCCTCACCTGCGGTAGAAGGCGTGACGGGCGAGTATTTCATGGACGAACACCTCGCCAAAGCGCGCAGCGCTGGCCGTGACGATGCGGTCGCCGCGAAGCTTTGGTCCGAGAGCGAGCGCTTAGTGGCTCAGATCTCATGAGCCCTGCTTAATCCACCAGCACCGACTTGGCATCTTGCCAGGAAGACGCAGGAACACACGACTCGAGACGCTTCAGCTTCGTTGGATCTTTCAAGTGGTCAGCGTGTGTTACCGAGCAGTCGCGTGCCTCGGCAAAACACTGCAGCTTGCCTGGAAGATAGGCGGCCAAGCGTGCGTCAAACTCTCGATACAGACAGTGCGCCAGTGGGCGTGGTTTACACGCGCCAATGTCTTGCCAATTGGCGAGCTTCAGGCCGCGGAGATCCGTCGCCACCCGCACGCAATCAGCAAGCTCATCATAGCAGAAGTCCATGACCGGGCCGCTTCCCTGACGCGCAGGAAAACATTGAAAACCGGCGCCGGCGCTCGGCTTACGATTCGTCTCTACCGTGCGCGAGGTGAAGCCCGCTGGCGCCGCCTCTTTTGGCCTCGCTGAGGGCCCCGTGGGGGCAACGGGCGGAGGCGCTTGCACCACACTCGCTCCACGTTCGGGCGCTGCGCCGTAAAGCGCATCAACGATTTCCGACACGATTTCGATGAGCGCGTCGTCGCCACCGTTCTTCACGCGCCTCTCTGCGTTCCTCAGTACCCGCGCCTTTTTTGGTTCGATGCGGCGTAAATTGACGACAAGATAGGAGCCAAGCTTTACCACTGAACCAGAGAGCAACTCGTCGACGCCAAGTGCGCCGCCTATCTCTGCCATGCACGTCGTGCTGGTGCAGCCCAGGCTATCCTTCATGCGTTCGAGGCCGAGCACCTGCTCAATGTCACTACGGCCAATGACTTCATGACCGCGTGAACGCACTTCGGTTTGCAGCAACTCACTGAAAATGTCCGCTCGGCCCTTCACGACGTCGCCTTTGGCTTGAATGTCGAGAACCGCAATCTTGAGGGGTTTGACGGGCGCGCTCGCCGGCGACGCTGCCGCGACAGGCGCTAGGATGACGAAGAGGGGCAATAAGAAAAGCAAGCGATACCTTCCGCGGAAGAGCTGAGGCGCAGGCGTACTCGACGACGTCTGCGGCGTCTACCGCGCGCCTATCAGGAGTGCTGACTCGCGCTGATTACCCCGCCGCAGTGTAAAGTTCAGGGCGCCTTTAGCTGCATGGTAGAACAAAGCATGCGTCTCTTGATCGCTGCATTTGGCTCGCGCGGTGATGTTCAACCCATGTTGGCGCTCGCTGAGACGATGCAAGGCCGCGGTCATTCGGTCAGCTTGCTGCTTCCGCCTTCTGACGCTGCGTGGGCGAACACGCGGGGGCTAGACGCAACCGGCGTTGGCATGGATTTTCGTCAGCTTCTGAAAGATCACGGCACGAACGTGTGGGGCGCCTTGCCGCGTTTGCGACGCGAGATCGCAGTGCAAGGTGAAGCGCTCTATGCGCTAGCAAAAGATCGCGATCTGGTGATTGGGAGCGGGTTTGCTGGGCTAGTTTCTTCTGCTGCGCAGCGCTGGAAGGTTCCGTATCGCTTCGTCGCGCTGTCGCCCTCGCTGCTGCCTTCTCGTTTTCATCCGAGTCCAACGACGCCTTGGCAGCGCCTCCCTGGCTGGGCGAACCAGCTCAGCTGGGGGCTCAACAATTTCATTTGGAATCGGATCGCGCGAGGTCCGATCAATCGCATTCGTCGCGCTTGGTCGCTGGAGCCTGTACCCAGGATTTGGGACCACTTCATTGGGGATGCTGTTCTCTTGGCCGCCGATGCTGTTTTGGCTCCAGCACCGCCAGACGCGAGGCCCCGCGTGGAGCAAACAGGCGCGTTCTTTTTCGATGATCACGCGCGCCTACCAGACGCGTTGGAGCAGTTTTTGGGTGCTGGTTTACCGCCGGTGTACGTCGGTTTTGGCAGCATGCCCGATGCGACTCCGGCGAAGACAGGCGCGCTCTTTGTGGAGGCGGCACGGCGCGCGGGCGTGCGGCTAGTCCTTGCGCGAGGCTGGGCAGCTCTCGACGCGCCAGCTTCACACGACGTGTATTTGCTGGAAGAAACGGCGCACGCCTCGCTGTTTCCACGCTGCTCGGCAATCGTGCACCACGGCGGCGCAGGAACGACGGCGGCTGCAGCCCGTGCTGGTGTGTGTCAGATCATCGTGCCGCACCTGCTCGATCAGCACTACTGGGCGACAAGGGCGCAACGGGCCGGCCTTTGCGTTGCGACTTTTCCCCGCGCTTCGCTGACGGTTGGGCGCGTAGCGCGAGCGCTGAGGGCGGCGCGGCTAGACGAAGCTTGGGCTGTGCGGGCTAAGCATTTTGCGAAGGAGATGCGCGTCGACGGCCTGACCCAAGCAGCGCTACGCATGGAGGCGGCAAAGTTATAAGCGTGAGTCTCGAGTGGGTGAGACAGTGGGTTGCGAAGAGGTTTGGGTTCGCGTTCGGGGCGAGGTGAACGGCAGCGGCGATGTGAACTAGCTGGTTAGGCCTTGGCTTTTTTAGCGGACTTTTTGTCGGCCTTGGGCGCGCCGGGAAGGTCATCCCGCAGTAGGGTCGCAATCAAGGTGGCAATGCCAAAGCCGACGCCGCCTTTGGTCAAGATGCCCTTGTCTTTCGAAGATGAAGCGGGACCGGCGATGTCCAAGTGGGCCCACGGTGTGTCGCCAGCAAACTCTTTGAGGAAGAGTGCGCCAGTGATGGCGCCGCCCATGCGGTCGCCGGTGTTTTTCATGTCTGCCACATCGCTCCGCAGC
>JBIKMD010000133.1:0-7825 GCA_044359465.1 Myxococcota bacterium | reverse complement strand
TCCATGCGCGCCCGGCGCAAAGCGCTTCCAGCGCTGCTTCCCTCCGGACCAAGGACCCTCCGCGAGATCGAAGCCATGACGGCAACACAAACGCAAACGTCCACGCAAACAACGGTTTCCGTCGATCAAGTGCAACAAGCTGTGCTCGGCGATGGCGACCGCGCGGCAAGCGTCGTGCGCGCCTGGCTTGGCGACGGCAAAAACAAAGACGCGAAAGTGGCGCGTGAAACATGAGCGAGCTCGGAGGCAAAGAGAAAGCAGCCGTCCTGATTCTAGGTCTGGATAGAAAAGCTGCAGCGGAGATTCTGAAGCAGCTCGATGACGATGAGCTCCGCGATTTACGCGCCGCCTGTGAAGCGCTCGACGGCCAGGCACTCGCGTCTGCGCGTACGGTGCTCGACGAGTTCTCCACGGCGATGCGCGAGCCTCGCGCCATGCTCAAAGCAACCCCTCGCTATGTGAGTGAGCTCATCACCGCCGCGATAGGCCCCGAACGCGCACGTAAACTGAGCACGCCTAAGCCGAAGGAACGTGGGCGTTTAGCCCACATCGAAAGTCTCGAGCCCAAGCTCGCAGCGGGCTTGCTCGAGCGCGAACATCCACAGGCAGTGGCGGCATTGCTCTATCACCTGGACGAAGCGGCTGCCGGGAAGATTCTCAAGCTCATCCCGGAAGACCGGGCCTCTGACATTGTTCGCCGTATCGCCGCGCTCAATACAGTGCCGGAAGAGGCGTTGCGCGACATCGAAGAAACCCTTCGCGCGACGCTGGGCGAAGTGAAGGGCGAAGAAGAGAAAATCAACGGGGTGTCAAAAGCAGCGACATTGGTCAATTTTCTCGACACGGCCGTGGCGACCAAAATCGTCGACAACATTGCGGCAGCAGACGAAGCACTCGGAAAACGCGTCCGCGATGCACGCTTCACGATTGAAGATGTAGCCAAAGCGGACACCCGCGGCTTGCAGCTCGTTCTGCGCGAAATCGAGAGCGACAAGCTGCTTTTGGCCTTAAAAACAGCGGCAAACGACGTTCGGGACAAGTTTTTATCCTGCGTCTCGAGCCGCGTCGCCGACTCGCTCCGCCAAGAGCTCGCGGTCATGGGCCCCACTCGCATCAAGGATGTCGAGGCAGCACAGAAGCGCATTATCGAAGTGGCACTTCAGTTGCAGAAAGACGGGAAGCTCATGATCGCCGGAGCACAGGGAGATGACCTCGTATGAGTTCGACGCCAAAACGCAATGATGCCAGCTGGATGCGTGCTTTGGACGCGCAACCCGTCCGCACACCGGCGTGGGTACCAGCGACTCAAGGCGAGGTGCGCCGCGCTTTCACCACACCAGAGCATGCGCCCCCACAACCGGCAGTGGATCCACTGGCAGGTGAACGCGTTGCGCTCGCCGAACGCGCGCGCGAGCTCGACGCAGCGATTGCCGAGTACAAGGCCAGTGCAGCAAGCCTCAACGACGCGAGAAGAAACCTGGTCGCATCGAGCATCAACGATCTCACAGCACTCGCTTTTCAAGTGGGCAAAGAGCTCGCGCTGCAAACCTTGACGACCTCGCCGGAAGCCGTCGCCACGCTCATTACGCGTCTGGCGAATGAGATGGGTACGGACTCGCGCGTTACGGTACGGGTCGCGAGCGAAGATTTTACGACGATCAGCCAAGCAATAGAACAGAACGACACGATGGTTGTGACCGCCGATGCGACGCTCAAGCCCGGCGCATGCGTCATCACAGCCAAAGGCGCACGTCTCGAGACGAGCTTTGCGCAGCGCGAAAACGCGGTCAAACGCGCACTAGGTATCGCCACTCAAGAGGTCCTCCAATGATGACGACGCCGTTCGCTGCGCTCGCGAGAAACCTTCAGAATGTGGCGACGCCACGTGTTGAGGGTCGCGTGCAAAACGCCGCTGGGCTTCTCATTGAAGCCTCCATGCCGAATGCGGCAATTGGCGACGTGTGCGAGCTTGGTCACGAAGGTTCGGGCCGGATGGCCGAAGTCGTGGGCCTTCGCGGCGAGACGGCGCTGCTCGTTCCACTCGGAACGAATGCGGGTTTGAGCGCGGGCACAGCCGTACGGCGCTTGCACTCGGCAGACGTTGCAGTAGGTCCGGAACTGCTCGGGCGCGTGCTCGACGCGCTTGGCCAACCGCTCGACGGTCGCCCTGTACCGCTGTGTCACCACCATCGCACACTCCACACACCGCCGCCTGGTCCCATGCAACGCGGTGCGGTCAATCAACCCCTGAGCGTTGGCTTTCGTGCAGTCGATGGGATGCTCACACTCGCACGCGGTATGCGCATGGGCGTGTTTGCCGCAGCAGGCGTTGGCAAAAGCACCTTCGTCGGCGCGGCCCTGCGCAACGCAAAATCCGCGATCAACGTGGTGGCGCTCGTGGGCGAACGTGGCCGCGAGGTGTCTGAGTTCGTCGAGCACATCCTCGGCGAAGAAGGCATGACCCGCTCGGTGCTAGTCGTCGCCACCTCAGACCGTTCGCCACTCGAACGTGTACGCGCAGCCTTCACGGCAACGGCTATCGCAGAACACTTTCGCGACGAAGGTCACGACGTGTTGCTCGTCGTCGATTCGCTCACACGCCTTGGCATGGCGCAACGCGAAATCGGCTTGGCAATTGGGGAGCCTGCCACCACAAAAGGTTACACCCCAAGCGTGTTCGCGCTGCTGCCCAAGTTGCTCGAGCGTGTTTGCCCTGCGCCAAATGGCGGCAGCATCACAGGTCTTTACACCGTGCTCGTCGAAGGTGACGACATCAACGACCCACTCGCAGACTCGGCGCGTTCGTTGCTCGATGGTCACATTGTGCTCAGCCGCGAGCTCGCCAGCAAGGGGCACTACCCGGCGATCGACGTCGCCGCGAGCGTCTCCCGCGTCATGGAAGCAACGGTGAGCCGCGAGCATTCACGCGCCGCAAACGAGTTGCGCGCGGTCATGGCACTAGCCAAAGAAGCGCAAGATCTCATCAACTTTGGCGCCTACACGCCAGGCAAAAACGCGCGTTTCGACCGTGCGCTCGAACGCATGAACGAGATCAACCAGTTCCTTCGTCAGTCGCCACGCGACATCAGCGGATTGAATGACACGGTCGTCACACTGCAACGACTGGCGGCGGTGCGCTCATGAAACGCCTCCAATTGCTCATCAAGTTGCGAGAACGCCAAGCGATGATCGCTGCCGGAGAAAGCATCAACGCGAGCGCAACTCTAGAGGCGGCAACCAAAGACGTCGACGTGAGTCGCACAGCCATTAGCGACGTCGATGCGGCCTTGCGTCCAGCCGTGGGCGAGGCACTCGATGCCGCGCACATCAACACCCTGCTCGTCGCACGTACGCAGGCAGACATGCGTTTGCGTGAATCAATTTTACGCCAGGGCAGCGCCCAAGCTGCCGCGCAGAACGCCAGGGCCGCCGCCTTTGCAGCGGATGCTGCGCTCCGCAGAGTCGAGTTCAAAAAGGAGTCGCTGCAAAACGCGCGCGACAAGGCGCTCGATGCAGCCGCGCAGACGCTCAACGACTTGATGGCTCATCGGAGGGTGAAACAATGAAACGTACACTTTGTTTCTTGCTCCTGCTCAGTGGCTGCGGCGCCAAAGAAAAGCTGACGGAAAAACTGTGCCCCGCGCCTGAGGCCGTCACCGATGCGGCGCCCGCTTCACATCCCGTAGAAGTCGCTGACGAGCGTTTCTTGCGTTTGCGGACGCGGCGCTTAGAGCTCGACGAACGCGAGAAGGCATTGCAAGCGAAAGAGAAGGCGTTCGCCGAGCAACAACGCGTTGCTGCGATTAAGCCACAGAAGCCAGTGAGCGTTGATCCCCTGCCCGGCATTTTTGCTTCGATGGACCGCAAAGCGGCAGCGCGGGTTCTCTCTGCGATGGCCGAGCGCGACGCAGCAGAGTTACTTCAACACGCAGAAACAGAACGAGCCTCCGAAGTGCTCACAGAGCTCGGGGCACTCGACGTTCAGCGCGCCGCGCGCATTGCCAAGCTGATTTCACGCAATCATCAAGAGGTGCAACATGCCCGCGCCCGTTGAAATTTTGCTTGCCATGGTATCGGCCTCAGCCGAGCTTCGCGAGCCTCAGCCAGCGAATGCAGAGCCCAGCGCAGTAGCGTTCGACGACTGGTTCTCCCGCGCAAGTGATGAAGGAGAAGACGACGAAGAGATTTTTGTCGCCGTCGACGCCCTACCCCTGCAACAGGATGTATTCCAACGCGAGCCGTTTCAACGAGAGATCGGCGCGCCACGTGAGCGAGGCGACGACGCCATCGCGCCGGCTTTCGACGTGGCATCTTTGGATATCACTTCCTATGTCGGCCGCAGCCGCGCACGACCAGCACCGGTGTCCGAAACCCAAGCGCCCAAAGTCGCGAGTGTTCCCGAGTGGATGCAATCGACGATCGCGCAAGCCCGCAGCGCGCAGCACGGAAAGGCGCTCGAAGTCTCAATCACGCACCCACTGCACGGCGAAGTGAGCATCAACGTTGTGCGTGAAGATGGCGCTATGACGGTGCACATCACAGGTCCGTCCGACGCGAGCCTCACGGCGCTGCGCAGTGAGCTCGGTGATCTTCATTCGAGTTTTGCAGCGGCGGGCTTGCGCCTCAAGTCCATTCAGCTCGCGGTGCGCGCGCAAAAACGCGGCAAGCGCAACAAGGATTCACAATGAGCACCATCAATCAAATCTCTAGCGGTACCCAGCCGGCAAGCACCGCGTCCACCGGCAAGGCGCAGATGGGCAAAGAGGACTTCTTGAAGTTGCTGGTTGCCCAGCTGTCACACCAAGACCCGCTCAAACCCCAAGACGGCGCAGCCTTTGTTGCCGAGCTCGCGCAGTTCTCCACTTTGGAGCAAATGCTCGGCGTCAATACGCGTCTCGACTCCATTGCACAGACGAGCGCGTCGGCGAGAGACGGCCAAGCGTTCGGCCTCATCGGCAAGCACGTGACGGCGAGCACCGCGAAAGTGTCGGTCGACCCTTTCGCTGCAAGCGCCATCAATTTTTCTCTCCCCGAAGCCGCGTCAGAAACCAAAGTTTCGATCGTGGATGGCAATGGAAACACCGTACGAACAATCGACGCGGGTGCGCTCGTGCTCGGCAAACAGTCGTTGTCTTGGGACGGTCTTTCCGACGATGGCACGCGTCTTCCGAGCGGTGACTACCGGGTAAGCGTCACCGCACGTGATGCGAACGGAAAAGCGATTACACCCACGCTCGAGGTGACGGATCTCGTCAGTGGTGTCTCGTTCTCTGGTGGACAAACAATTTTGGACGTTGGCGGCGCTCGCGTAGCCCTCACTGACGTTCGAGCGATCAAATAGGGAGACGTTGTCATGTCGATTTCAAGCTCAATGTATATTGGTGCAAGCGGGCTCGATGCTCACGGCGCGGCAATCGAAGTCACAGGCGACAACATCGCCAACGCGAGCACGGTCGGGTTCAAAGCGAGCCGATCCACCTTTGAAGACATCATCGGTCAAAGCGTGCTTGCCGCGGGATCGCAGGTCACGCACAGCGGTATGGGCGTTCGCGCGGGTCCGGCGCAGAAGAATTTTGCACAGGGCTCGCTGCAAAACACCGGTATCGTCACCGACCTTGCAATCGATGGTGGTGGGTTCTTCGTGTTCGAAGGTTCCCAAGGTGGTGTGACCAGCGACTACTATAGCCGGGCTGGTCAACTGCACGTCTCCAACGACGGTTTGCTTGTGAACCCGCAGGGCATGCGCCTGCAGGGGCACCCGGTGGATACCAACGGGAACATCAGCGCGACTGTGGGAGACCTGCGTGTCGCCAATCAAAAGATCCCACCGCGCGCGTCGACGAACGCCGTCCTCGGCGTCAACCTCGATTCCGGAGCTACGGTCCCGGCCGCGTTCTCTACGGCTGACCCGTACGGCACGTCGAACTTCTCAACCAGTGTCACGGCGTACGATTCGCTCGGCAATCCCCGCAAGATTGACGTCTTTTATCGCAACGCGGGCGGCGGCAACTGGGAGTGGTACGCGCTCACCGATGGGTCGCAAGTCACCGGTGGAACGGCAGGCACACCATTTCAAGGCGCCAGCGGTACGATCACCTTCGACACGGCAGGTGCCCAGACAGGCAGCACTGGCACAGCCACCACTTGGAACTTCTCCGGCGCGACGCCGAACCAAGCCATCAACCTGGACATGAGCGCCTCGACTCAATTTGCGGCGCCCTCGAGCGTCGAACAAATCGAACAAGATGGTTACGCTGCCGGTGAAATTCGCTCGATTACGATTGGTGACGATGGCGTCATCACAGGCGCCTATAGCAATGGCCAAAAGTTGCCACTCGGCCAAGTCGTCCTCGCCACCTTTCCAAGCGACGCAGGGCTCGACCGCCTTGGCAACTCGCTCTTCGCTCAAACACGCGAGTCAGGTGCGGCGCTCGTTGGTGAACCCAACACGGGCGCCCGCGGCAGCGTGGTGTCGGGCGCACTCGAACAATCGAACGTCGACCTGGGCAAGGAGTTCGTAGACCTCATTGCGTACCAACGCGCGTTCCAAGCCAACTCCAAAATCGTCACGACGGCGGACGAGATGCTGCAAGAAACCATGCAGCTGAAACGCTGAAGGAGCTAGCCGTGATCACCGTGACTCGCCTCAATGGAGCAGCGCTTGTCGTCAACTCGGATCTGATTCTCACGATCGAGAAGACGCCGGACACTATGTTGTCGCTGCTCTCGGGCGAGAAGCTGGTCGTCAAAGAGTCGGTCGAAGACATCATCAAACGCGTCGTCGCATTTCGCCGTCGCATTCACTTCGCAGACGTCTCGTTGCGAAGCACACAGGAGTGACTCGTGGATTTAGCGACACTATTTGGACTGATTTTGGCGGCAGTATCGATCTTGGGTGGTCAGGCACTCGAAGGTGGTCACATCGGCTCCATCATTCAACCTACGGCCGCACTCATCGTGGTTGGCGGCACCATGGGAGCCGTCGCCGTTTCGTTTCCAGGCCACGCGCTCAAGAGTTCGATGAAGGCAATCAAAACTGTCTTCAAGCCGCACCATACGGACCTCTCGGCAGTGGCGACTCAGCTCATTGGCTTTGCCACACAGGCGCGGCAGAACGGCATCATCGCCATCGAGAAGAGCGTGGGAGAGCTCACTGACCCGTTCCTAAAGAAGGCGCTCAACCTGGCGGTGGACGGCAGCGACGGAAAATCGATTCGCGCCACCATGGAGCTGGACCTCTCGCGCGAAGAAGAAGAAGCCGAAGCGCCCGCAAAAGTGTTCGAGGCCGCAGGTGGCTTTGCGCCAACGGTTGGCATCTTGGGCGCCGTGCTCGGCCTCATCCACGTGATGGAGAACTTGAACGACCCAAGTAAGCTCGGCTCGGGTATCGCCGTCGCATTCGTCGCAACCATCTACGGCGTCGGTCTTGCCAACATCATCGTGCTGCCGATGGCCAGCAAGTTGAAGATGCGAAACGCCGAGCACAACCGGCTCAGGGAGATGATGATTGAAGGTGTTGTCGCCATCGTAGACGGCGAGAATCCCCGCCTCATCAAAGAGAAGCTCGGCGCATTCACCGGCCACTCTGAAGGCGAAGGCGGCGGCGAATCAGAGAAGAAAGCGGCCTAATCATGGCAAGAAAAAAGAAACATCCAGAGCACGTCAATCACGAACGGTGGCTCGTTTCGTACGCGGATTTCATCACGCTGCTCTTCGCATTCTTCACGACGCTCTACGCGATTTCGACCGTCGATGCGAAGAAGGCGGGCAAGCTGGTCTTCTCACTGCGTGCGGTCTTCGACTTAGATCCGTTCGCAAGCGACAA